>DASWKR010000004.1 GCA_036396535.1 Acidimicrobiia bacterium
CTCCACGAGCACGCCAGGAGCGATCCCATACGGACCTGCCAACGGGTCGTTCGCCGTCGACTCGCACACGGGCGAGTACGTCGACACGTTCCCGACCGGACTGCTCGAGTACACCATCTCGGCCGGCCCGTGGGCCGCTCATGGCGCTCCCGACGGCTGCCTGTGGTTGGGCGGGGACATGAATCTCGATGCCATCGGCAACGCCTTCACCAACTCGCTCATCAAGCACTGCCCCGAGGCGGGCGCCGGTTCAGCCGCAGGACCGCCGCTCACCGCGCCGAACTGGGACACGAGCACGCCTACGGCCCCCGGCGCGCTGAACGTAGCCGTCACGGGCACGAATCAGGTCAGCCTCACGTGGCCGGCCGGCTCGGACAACGACGTCGTCGAGTACTACCGGGTCTATCGCGACGGGGCGCTCCTGTCAGCCGCCAACTTCACCAACCTGTCGTACACGGAGCGGGTGCCTGGGACGCACACCTATGCGGTGACCTCCGTCGACCGCCGCCTCAACGAATCGGCGCAGCGGAGCTCGGGACCCGTCGTCGTGCCGGGACCCGCAGGCGACTATGCCCATCTGGCGCTCGGAGGCGACTTCGACTTCTCGACGGACGGCTTCACGTACGTGGACGACGCCTTCGAGGGGACGAGCAACCCGCAGTACGCCAACGGGTTCTGGGTAGCGGACGGGACCTTCTCTGATGCCGGCCTAGCCGTTCACATCGCTGCGGCAGTGCAGAACCAGACCATCAACGGCATCTCGGGCGGCTTCAGCCGCTCGTTCACCCTGGCCCAGTCGACAGACGTCACCGTGTCACTCGTCCATCGTCTCGAAGTCGGAACGGGCTTCACGTCGAGCGATTGCGCCGAGGTCCGGCTGGCGGTCGACGGCGTCCCGTACGGCCAAGGCGGCAACTCGTACCTGAGCCGCATCTGCGACGGCGGGCTCCTCCCATACGCCCAATCGACGATCAGGATCGGAACCCTCGCCCCCGGAACGCACACGCTTCGGATCGGCGCCTACGTGAACCGAAAGGGCTTCGCCTACTCGGGCAACGCCGCCCAAGCCACGTTCGACGACGTGTTCATCGTCGGATCGGCCCCGGGCGCAGCGGTCACGAGCCCGGCCGCCGGGTCGCCGCTCACCGGCACGCAAACCGTCGCCGTCGCGGCAACCGACTTCGCAGACTCGGCGGGTTCGCTCGCGGTCCAGGTGTCCGCCGACAACGGCGCCACGTGGAACGACGCATCCTGGAACGCGGCGGCGTCGCGCCATCAGTGGACGTGGAACACGGCGTCGTCGGGCAACGGGAGCCGAACCCTGCTCGCCAGGGCCACGGACTCGCACGGCCTCACCACGATCTCGGCTCCAGTAGAGGTGACGATCGGCAACGGGGCACCGACGGTGGCGGTGACGGCCCCGTCGGCAGGTTCACTCGTCACAGGGACGACGACCATCCAGGTGCAGGCCTCGGACGACGTCGACCCGGCGGGCTCGCTCGATGTCGAGGTGTCGGTGGACAGTGGGGCGAGCTGGAACGTGGCGGCGTGGAACCCGGCGCTGTCCCGTTACCAGTGGTCGTGGAACAGCGCCGCCGGTCCCGACGGCCCTCGTACCATCCAGGCGCGGGCCACGGACAGCAACGGCAACACGACGGGCTCGGCCGTCGTCGGTGTGACCGTCGACAACACCGTGCCCGGCTACGCCGAGGCAGTGGCGGCTGATGGACCGACGGTGTGGTGGCGTCTGGGTGAGGCGTCGGGAACGGTCGCCGACGACAACGTCGGGTCCCTCAACGGCACGTACGTCGGGGGACCCACCCTGGGCGCCGCAGGGTTGATCGCCCACGACTCG
>DASWKR010000005.1 GCA_036396535.1 Acidimicrobiia bacterium
TCCTCGATCGTCGCCGAAGCGGTCCGCAGCTTCGTCGACACGGCTCGCGAGGACGAAGCGCACGAAAGAGGAACCATGGAGGTTGAAGGCATCGACTACGTGTATCTCGAGACGCACAACTGGGGGAGGAGCGCCAAGTTCTGGCAGGAGCTCGGTTACGACCTGGCGCTGGACCTCGGCACGAGCGGGCGATTCGACCCCCCGGGTGGGGGCCCCGGGGTCTTCCTCGAGGAGGTGCCGGAGGATCGGGAGCCGGCATCCCAGGTGTACCTGGCCGTCGACTCCGCAGCCTTCTCACCCGGCGCCCCGGTCGAGGTGGTCTCCGGCTTCGAGCCGAGCCATTGGGGAACCCAGCTGATGGTGGTTCGCGACCCGGACGGTCGGAGGTTCGTCCTCCAGGCCGGGTGATACGCTCGGGCGCGATGCCCGAGTTCACATGCCGCGACTGCGGCGCGAGCTTCACCCTGTCCGAGTCGGTGCTCGCCCGCTACCCCGGCTGGACGCCGCGCCAGTGCAACGACTGCCGGGGTGGGTCGGCGTCGCCTCGCCGCAGGAGCTCGACGGCTCGCAACAAGATCTCGACACAGGAGGTCCTCGCCGGCTTCGCCGGAGGACCGCAATCCGGCGTGTTCACCGACGGGGGGGCGAGCCCCAACCCCGGTCCTGGCGGGTGGGGGGCGGTCTACGTCGTCGAAGGTGAGATCGTCGCCGAGCAGTACGGAGCCGAACCGCACACCACGAACAATCGGATGGAGCTGACCGCGCTGCTGGCCGCCCTCGAGCTCGTCCCCGAAGGCACGCCGGCAACGGTGTTCTCCGACAGTCGCCTCGCCGTGCAGACGATCACGGAGTGGGCGGCAGGATGGGAAAAGCGGGGTTGGAAGCGCAAGACGGGGCCGGTCGAGAATCTCGATCTCGTGAAACCCGTCTTCTACGGCTTTCGGAGGAGGCCGGAGCTCGAACTGACGTGGATCGAGGCGCACGCCGGTCATCGTTGGAACGAGTACGCAGACGCACTCGCCAACCGGTGGAGGACGTGAGGGCGGCGACGATGCGCCATCAGGCGTGACGTGGTAACGGGCGTCGGCCCGCTCCGACCACGCAGCCTCAGATCGTCGACATCACGTCATCGAGCGCCACGAGCAACTCGGCGGCGTCGTCCTCTCCGAACACCAACGGTGGCCTGATCTTCACGACGGCGTCCCGCCATCCTGTCGTGCCCACGAGAACCATGCTCGCCCGCATGCCCTCGACGACACGCTTGGCGACTGCGCCGTCACCGAGGTCGACCCCGATGAACGTCCCCGCGCCCCTGATCTCGGCGGCCACGCCGACTCTGCCGACGATGTCCGCGATGCCGGATCGAAGCATGTGACCGACCGCCTCCGCCCGTTGCGGCAGCTCGTCCTCCAGGGTGATCGAGAGAACGGTCGTGGCGGCGGCCGCCGCAACAGGGTTGCCGCCGAAGGTCGAGAAGAAGTACTCCGATGCCGCAAACTGCTCGGCCAGAGCGTGGCTGGTGACGACGACTCCGACAGGAAAGCCGTTCCCGGCAGGCTTGCCGAGCGTGACGAGGTCGGGTACCACACCGTCGGCTGCGAATCCCCAGAATCGGGTTCCGACCCGTCCCAACCCCGCCTGCACCTCGTCGGCGATGAAGAGCCCCCCGCCCGCCCGCACGACGGCCGCCACTGCCGCCAGGCTTCCCGGCCACGGATCGTGTATCCCGTCGCTCGAGAAGATGGTGTCGACCATCAGAGCGGCCGGCGCGAATCCGTCGGCCTCGAGGCCGGCGATGGCGCGCCGGGCTGCCAGCGTGGGATCCTCGCCGGGGCGCGGCGGAGGGATGGTCGCCACGTGCCGTGCCATTCGATCCGGGCGCAGCTCTTCCGGCGAGACCTCGAGCACGCCTTCCGTCCACCCGTGGTAGGCGCGCTCGGATACGACGACGCCTCTTCGACCGGTGACGGCCCGCGCCATGCGGATGGCGAGATCGTTGGCCTCGGTTCCCGAGTTGACGAAGAGGCAAGTGTCGAGGGGTTCGGGAAGCAGCGCGGCCAGCCGCTCGGCGTAGTCGACGACGGCATCCGTGAGATATCGGGTGTTGGTGTTGAGCATCGCCATCTGATTGGCGACGGCGGCCGCCACCCTCCGATTGCCGTAGCCCACCTGGGGGACGTTGTTGTACGCGTCGAGGTAGCGCCGACCGGCGGCGTCGTAGAGCCGCACCCCCTCCCCCCGAACGAGATGGAGCGGCTCGTCGTACGAGAGGTGCAGGCCGGGATGGAGGTGAGCTGCCCGGCTCCGGAGCACGTCGGCAGTCGATCGGGTTGGCAGTGGGTGGCCAGCCGCGGCGAGTAGCGCGGCCTCTACATCTCCGGGGTCGAGTGCCAGCCAGCGGTCGAGGGCCACGCCCGCCTCGGCGACGTCGGCGAGGATCCGAGCCGCCTTCTCCGTGTGGATCTCGGCGCGCCGGGCTCCGATGGTGATCGACTGGGCGAGGCGCACCGCGACGAGCGAGGGCAGCGCCTCCACCTCGGCGCGTTCGAGCCGGGTTCGCGAGCAGAAGGAAGCCACCACCCTGGCCGCCATCGCCGCGGGGTCGTCGGTGCCGAACAGGCAGTATGCGACGGCCGTGGCGACGTCCTGGGCTCTGGCGCCGTGGACCATGTCGCCGAAGTCGATCACCCCGGTGATGGCGGCGCTGCCCGGTGCGGCGACGAGCAGGTTGGCGGTGTGGAGGTCGTTGTGGATGACCTGGGCGGGTAAGCCCGCCATCCGGGTTGCCGTCCCCGCGGCGTATCGCTCGATGGTCGTCGCCACCGTTCGGCGCAACTCGGCGTCTGCGACGGCTTCAGTCCACGGGAGGAGGTCGGCCGCGTTGCGGGCATCCCAGAGGAGGTGGCGGTTGGCAGCGGGATGAAAGAAGCCCTGCAGAGCCCGCTCGAGTCGTGCCAGGGTCGCGCCGATCGACGCCGCCAGCTCTGTGGTGACCGGATCGTCCAGCTCGGCGAGGTGTCCCTCGAGGTAGGTGACGGCCCGGACACCGTGCTGGTGACCTTCGATGTCGACGACCGTGGTGTACGGGCCGTCGATCGTCGCGATCGGGCGCGGCACCGGCAGGTCGGGATCGGTCAGGCCGATGTGGGCCAGAGCGCTCGCCTGCATGTCGAGCGCGTCGATCCGCTCGGCCGCGTTGGCGATCTTGACGGCAAAGCGCCCGCGGCGACCATCGAGGACGACGTTGACGTCCCGCTCTCCCGGGAGGCGACGAAGCTCGCCCTCGATCCCGAATCGCTCGGCAGCGATCCCGGCGATGGTGGCGTCGTCGACCACGGGGATCGGCGATTCGAGGAGCGTCGACATGACGGGCCGAGCATACGTCGCCGGGCCGTGCCGGTACCCTGACGGGGTGATCCCCCCGAGACTCGAGCCGCTGCTGCGCGAGGGCGCCGCCCCCGTCGACCTGGCGCGCCGGTTCGGTGAGGCGGGGCATCGGTTGTACTTGGTCGGCGGCAGCGTGCGCGACGCCATCCTCGGTCGCTTCGACGACGAGATGGACATCGATCTGGCGACGGACGCCCGTCCCGAGGCGATCAAGCAGCTCGTCCGACCCTGGGCGCACGACGTGTTCCTGATGGGCGAGGCCTTCGGGACCGTCGGGGCGGTGCGCGACGGGGTCGTCTACGAGATCACGACGTTTCGCGCCGAGGTGTATCGCGACGAGAGTCGCAAGCCCATCGTCGAGTTCGCTACGGATATCGAGACGGATCTCTCGCGACGTGACTTCACGGTGAACGCCATGGCGCTCGAGTTGCCGCACTCACCGGATGCGAAGCCCGAGATGATCGACCCTCACGGAGGCCTCTCCGACCTGGCCGCCGAGGTGCTCCGCACGCCGCTCGACCCCTCGATCGCCTTTGGTGACGACCCGCTCCGCATGCTGCGGCTCTTCCGCTTCGTGTCGACGCTCGGCTTCGAGCCGGACCCGGATGCGGTCGCCTCGGTCGAGGGGATGAGGGCACGGCTCGCCATCGTCTCCGCCGAGCGGATCCGTGACGAGTTCGACAAGCTGATGGTGGGAGCGCGAGTCGGCGCCGCCCTGTGGGGATTGGTCGAGACTGGGCTGGCGGACGAGTTCCTGCCGGAGCTCGCCGGGCTGCGCCTCGAGCAGGATCCGCTCCACCGGCACAAGGACGTGCTGGCACACTCGATCGCCGTGGTCGAGAAGGCGAGCCCGGACCTCGACCTGAGGCTGGCGGCTCTCTTCCACGACATCGGCAAGCCGGCGACACGCGAGTTCGACGAGGACGGCGTGTCGTTCCACCACCACGAGGTGGTCGGCTCTCGCCTGACGAGAGAGCGGATGAAACGGCTGCGCTATCCGAGGGGGAGGATCGACGACGTGGCGCGTCTCGTGTTCCTCCACATGCGGCCGCATACGTACAAGATGGGGTGGACGGACTCGGCGGTGCGTCGCTACGTGCGCGACGCCGGACCGATGCTCGACAAGCTCAACGAGCTGGTCCGTTGCGACGTCACGACCAGGAGCGAGAAGCGGGCCAGGGAGATCGAACGGCGGATCGACGAACTGGAGGAGCGCATCGTCGAGCTGCGCGAGAGAGAAGAGCTCGACGCGCTCCGGCCGCCGATCGACGGCCACCAGGTGATCTCCTACCTCGGTCTCGAACCGGGGCCGATCGTGGGTGACATCATGAAGCTCCTCTACGAACACAGGATCGACCACGGTCCCTACGGCGAGGACGAGGCGTTCGCCTTGCTCGACGAATGGCGGGAAGGCCATTCCTGAAGGCGCGGTGACGGCGCCGGATCAATCGCCCGCCGCGTAGAAGAACCCATCGCGGGATCCGACGTAGATGCGGCCGTTCCACACGGCCGGGGTCGATTCGATGCAGCCGCCCGTCATCGCCAGCTCCCAGATCTCGTCGGGGGCCGCCGGGTCGGTCACGTCGTAGCCGCGCAGGGCAGGACGCGTGTCGCAGTCGACGGCGACGATGAGCGTCTCGTCGACCACGACGGGGGACGACCACGCGTGGCCTCCGATGTCGTCGCGCCACAGGACGTCGCCGCTCGCGGTGTCGACCGCCAGCAGCTCGCCGGGGTTGGTCGCCACGTAGAGCACTTCCCCGTGAAGCGCCGGCGTCGCCCACATGCCGCCGGCGAGCCCGTCGGCCGGGATCTCGACGGTCCACACGATCGGGTCGTCGGGGCGGGAAGGATCGAGCTTGGCGAGCTGGCCGATCTCGGCCGCCCTGGCGGTCCGTAGGTCATCCTCGGCGGACACGTACAGCATCCCTTGATCGTCGATGACGAGCGTGGCGTCGACGTCGTCGCCCATCCAGAAGTCGAACACGATGGCGGCGTCGCCTGCTGCAATGTTCTCGATGTCGACTCCGACCACCCGCCCCGCCGAGTTCGTGAAGTACGCCGTCGACCCGTAGACGGCAGTCGAGCTTTCGATGCTCTGCTGTCTGCCGACGGCGGCGACGAGCTCGTCGGTGAACGCAGGCGTGCTCCACACCACCTCCGGGTCGACCGTCACCCCGCCGTTGTCGTCGTATGCCCTGTTGAGCGCGATGGCGAACCACCAGCTGTTCTCGCCGCCCAGGAACAGCACGTCGTCGACGACGGCGGCGTTCGAGTCCCAGTCGTTGTTCCACATCCCGGCGACCGAGGATGCCGACAGAGACCAGAGCTCGACCGGCTCGTCGCCGTCGAGGGCGATGATCCGGTAGTTCGGATCGCGCGAGCCCGCATACAGCAACGGGAACCCGTCGGGGTCGAGCGACACGGAGCCCTTGATGATGTCGCCCATCGGGAAGTCGGGACGGGTGCGCTCCCCGCTTGCGGCGTCGAGGAAATGGATGTGCTTGTCGTACGCCCCGAAGATGACCTCGGTGACGCCGTCCGGGCGTTCCCACACGACCGGCTGGCCGGTCCAGCCGGATCCGCACCACACCTGGTCTTGGCCTCCGACCGGCGAGTTGCCGCACATCGGCTCATCGGGGAAGCGCCACAGCATGCCCGGGGACCGCGGCGCCGGCCCCGTCCCGTAGAAGGTCCGGGTCGGGTTGCCCCGGAACATGACGAGCCCGTCGACCGTGCCCCATCGCCTCCCGACGCTCTCCCCGTCGACGTGGTCGGCCGGGCCTGTCGTCGTCGTTGCAGCGGTCGTCGTCGTGGTTGTCTCGAGTTGCGCAGCCGTGGTGGACTCCCTGGCGGCGCCCGGGAGCGAAGTGAGCGACACGAGCGAAGTGGGGTCGGGTAGCTCATCCGCGGCAGAGGTGCACGATGCAGCGAGCATGCAGAGGAGCGCCGCGTAGGCACGCGCTGAGGTCGGGAGCGAATCGGGCACCAGGAGAGGATACGGGCTGGCTCGCAGTACTCCCGAGCCGCACGGAGGATCGCGCCGCTGCCCGTCTGACTACGGATCAG
>DASWKR010000006.1 GCA_036396535.1 Acidimicrobiia bacterium
CATGGCTCAGATGCAATACCACAACCCTGCGATGACGGAGCAAGTCGTCTCGCTGCTCGCACCCCTCGGGCGCGGCCTGATCGTCGACGCGACTCTCGGAGGAGGAGGGCATACCCGTGCGATCCTCGCTGCAATGCCAGAGGCGACGGTGATCGGACTCGACCGGGATCAGGACGCGGCGGCGCAGGCCCCGGACGACCCTCGATTCCGCTTCGTGAAGGCGAGCTTCGCCGATCTGGATCTGGTCCTCGCCGAGGCGACTGGAACCGAAGGCCCGCAGCTTGAACGCCCTGTCGAGCCTGGTGTCGGCGCGGACGTGGCTGGCGTGCTGTTCGACCTGGGCGTTTCATCGCATCAGCTCGATGCCGGTGGGCGGGGCTTCTCGTATCGCCGTCCGGGTCCGCTCGACATGCGCATGGGCGACGACGCCCCGATCGACGCATCGACCGTCGTCAACGAGTGGGACCAGCGAGAGCTGGCCTCCATCATTCGCCGCTACGGCGAAGAGCGGTTCGCCAACCGGATCGCCGAGGCGATCGTGGCGGCCCGCCCCCTTGCGGACACGCTCGAGCTCGCACAAGCGGTCGCCGGCGCTGTTCCTCAGGCGGCACGTCGCAGAGGTCACCCGGCTCGCAAGACGTTTCAGGCCATTCGAATCGCGGTCAACGACGAGCTCCATGCTCTGGAGCTCGGTCTCGACGCGGCGCTTCGTTGGACGCGACCCGGAGGAAGAGTCGTTGTGATCTCCTATCACTCGCTCGAAGACCGGATCGTGAAGAGAAGGTTCGCCGCCGGCACCTCCGGCTGCGAATGTCCTCCCGACCTCCCCGTGTGCGTTTGCGGGCGGGTGGCCGAGCTCCGGTCGCTCGCTCGCAAGCCGCTACGTCCGGGCGAGGACGAGACTGCCAAGAATCCTCGGGTCCGCAGCGCCCGCCTGCGCGCCGTGGAGAAGGTGGCATGACCGCCAGGGTCGCCAGGCGACCCCATCCGCTCGAGCTCGAGCTCGCCCGGGGGAGGGCCGTCCCCGCGCCGCATCCCGCCGTCAAGCCCTGGATCGTGTTCGCAGTGGCCGTGGTCCTGGCGTTCTTCGGGCTCATCTACTCGCGCATCTCACTCGACAACTCGGCGTTCGAGCTCGATGAGCTCGCCGATCGGATCTCCGAGCAGGAGGCGCTCCACTGGGATCTTCGGCTCGAGGTGGCGCGGCTCCAGGAGCCCCAGCGGGTCGCCAAGCTCGCCAAGGGGATGGGGCTGGTGTACCCGGCGGAACGCGTTTCGCTCGAGGTACCCGGTGTCGACCGAGAGGGGCTCGATCCGGAGTACCGCTGGGCGCAACTGAAGGCTCTGCTCAGCGCGCAGCCGTGATGAGCGGGCCGACCATGACACGCGGAGGCGTGATGAGGCCGAGTGCTGGCGGCCTGAGGGGGGCAATCCCCTCAGTCGAGAAGGACGACTGACGTGGCGCGCCGGCCGCGCCGCGGGACCCGCGACAACCGGCTGCTGACGGTCGGGGTCGTGTTCGTGCTCGCCTGGGGCGGGATCGGGTTCCGCCTGTTCGAGGTCCAGGGCGTCCAGGCGGGCAGCTTCGCGGAGCGGGGTCAAGAACAGCGGGTGCGGAACGAGGATCTTCCGGCCGACCGAGGCACCATCTTCGACAGAGACGGCGTCGAGCTGGCGGTCTCGATCCGGGCGGTGACGATGATCGCCAACCCCAGCGTGATCAAGCGACCCAAGGAGACGGCGAGGCTCATCGCGCCGCTCGTCGGGGTCGACCGTGACGACTTGGCGGAGCGGCTTTCGAACAACGAGTCACAATTCGCCTACGTCGCCAGGCGCCTGGAACGCAGCCAGGTCGAAGAGGTGTACGCCCTCATCGAGGAGCTCGGGATCGAAGGCTTCTGGTTCGTCGAGGAGCCGAAGAGGGTGTATCCGGCGGGTCCGCTCGCCGCCCAGGTCGTCGGCTTCGTCCAGGACGACGACGGAGTTGGGATCGAGGGCCTCGAGTTCCAATACGACGCGGCTCTCGCCGGAGAGCCCGGCAGACAGATCGTCGAGCGGGATCCCTTCGGCAAGCCGATACCGCAAGGCGAGTTCACGATCGATCCTCCCGTGCCCGGGGCGGACCTGGTCCTCACCCTCGACGGGGCTGTCCAATACGCCACCCAACAGTTCCTCGAGAAGGCGCTGCGGGAAACCAAAGCAGTGGGTGGGACCGTTGTGGTGCTGTCCGTGAAGACAGGTGAGATCCTCGCCATGGCGAACGCGCCGACGTTCGACCCGAACGAACGCTCGGCATACGACCCGATCCATTATCGGAATCGCGCCGTTGCCGACGTGTACGAGCCCGGCTCGACGCTCAAGGTGGTGACGATCTCTGCTGCGATGAATGAAGGCATCGTCGAGCGCAACACGCTCTTCGACGTTCCGGGGGAGCTCGAGATCCACGACAAGGTCTACACCGACGAGGCCCGCAAGAAGGCGGAGCGGATGACCGTGGCGGACATCGTCGCCAGGTCGTCGAACATCGGGACCATCCTCATCGAGCAGGAGCTCGGCAACGACCTGCTGTCCGCATATCTGCAGGCGTTCGGTCTCGGGAAGAAGGCGTCCGGCGAGTTCCCGGGCGAGGCGTCCGGCAGCTTGCAGCCCGTGAGCGAGTGGTGCGACACGACCTGCGGGCCATCGACCGCCATCGGATACCGGGTTGGTGTGACCCCGCTCCAGATGGCGAGCGTGTTCGGCGCCATCGCCAACGACGGTCTGTGGATCGAGCCCCACATCGTGCGCGAGACGCTTCACAGCTCTGGTGAGCGCGATGTCTACGACCCGGTGACCCGTCCGGTGCTGTCGGAGAGCACCGCCGGCGTCATGCGCCGCCTGCTCCAGGGTGTCGTCGAGGAGGGGACGGGGTGGCGGGCCGCCATCGACGGTTACACGGTCGGTGGGAAGACGGGGACGACGGAGAAGTTCGTCCCTGGAAAGGGATACAGCAAGAAGGACCGGATCGCCAGCTTCATCGGCATGGCTCCCGTCGACGACCCGGAGCTGGTCGTGGCGGTGATGCTCGACTCGCCCCATGGCGAGCTCGCCAAGGACGTCGACCTCAAGTTCGGCGGCGTCTCGGCCGCCCCGTTGTTCGCCGAGGTCATGGAAGCGGCGCTCCATCGACTGGGAGTAGCTCCCGATGCCGAGTGAAGCCGTGTCGGTCGAGGCGCTCGCCGCCGAGGTGCCCGACACGACCGTAGATGTCGTCGGGCGCTCGGTGTTGGTGAGCGACGTCCACCACGACTCGCGCGACGTGACGCCGGGGTCGGTGTTCGTCGCCGTGCGGGGCGAGCGGCGCGACGGCCACACGAGAGTCGACGAGGCGATCGGCAAGGGGGCCGTTGCCGTCGTGGTCGACCACCGCCTCGACGTCGAGGTGACCCAGATCGTCGTGCCCGACACGCGCCGTGCCATGCCGTGGATCGCAGCCGCGGCGCACGGTCATCCCTCGCGATCGCTGACCGTCGTCGGTGTCACCGGAACCAACGGCAAGACGACCGTCACCCACATGATCGAGGCGATCGCCGTCGCCGCCGGTCGGCGCTGCGCGATCGTCGGAACGGTTGGAGCGAGAATCGCCGGGACACCCGTGTCGATCAGCAGGACCACGCCCGAGGCGACGGACCTGCAGCGGCTCCTCGGAGCGATGCGGGACGAGGACGTCGACGTCGTCGCCGTCGAGGTGTCGTCACACGCCCTGTCGCTCCACAGGGTCGACGCGGTGGATTTCGCCGTCGTGGCGTTCACCAACCTCTCCCAGGACCATCTCGATTTCCACGGAGACATGGCCTCCTACTTCGCCGCCAAGCGGTCGCTGTTCACCTCGGCCAGGGCCTCGCACGCCGTCATCTGGATCGACGACCCGCACGGCGCCATCATCGCGAGGTCGACAGATCTCGACACCACGACGGTCGGGTTCTCGGACGGTGCCGACGTCCGAGCCGTCGACGTCGAGCTGTCGGTGAACGGCTCGCGATTCGTCGCCGTCTCGCCCGACGGCGAGGCAGCCGTGTCGATCGCCCTGCCCGGCCGGTTCAATGTCGCCAACGCGCTCGTCGCGATCGCCTGTGCCGCCGGGATCGGAGTCGGGCCGAAGGACGCTGCGGCGGGACTGGCTCACCTCGACCAGGTGCCGGGAAGGTTCGAGACGATCGACTCCGGGCAGCCGTTCGGAGTCATCGTCGACTACGCCCACACGCCGGAGGCGATCTCCTCGGTCATCGCCGAGACCCGTCAGATCGCCGACGGCAGGGTGATCGTCGTCTTCGGAGCCGGAGGCGACCGGGACCCGCTCAAGCGGCCCCTCATGGGCGCCGCCGCCGAGGCAGCCGACGTGGTCATCGTCACCTCGGACAATCCGAGGTCTGAGGACCCGCAGTCGATCATCGATGCGATCGTGTCCGGAATGTCGACCATGCCAGGCGTCGAGATCGAACGGCGACGGGCGATCGCCGCCGCCGTCGAGCTCGCCCAGCCGTCCGATGTGGTGTTGATCCTCGGCCGGGGCCACGAGCCGCGCCAGGAGCTCGCCCACGGCGACCTCGTCGACTTCGACGACCGGGTCGAGGCCGGGAGGGCGCTGCTCGCCGCCGGGTGGTCGCCGTGACGTTGTCCTGGACCTTGCTCGAAGCGGCGCAGGCGACCGGCGGCACGGTGTTCGGCGATCCGGCGACGCACCTCGCCGGGGTCTCGACCGACTCGCGAGCCGTGAGGCACGGTGATCTGTTCGTGGCAGTCGCCGGGACGACGTCCGACGGTCACGGTTTCGTCGACGGAGCCATCGACCACGGCGCCGCGGCGGTCCTCGTCCGCGCCGGCATGGGAATCGCGGCCGAGCCGCGGGTAGAGGTGGGAGACAC
The DNA here is from genome assembly GCA_036396535.1 of Acidimicrobiia bacterium. Taxonomy (NCBI): domain Bacteria; kingdom Bacillati; phylum Actinomycetota; class Acidimicrobiia; species Acidimicrobiia bacterium. The sequence goes on from DASWKR010000006.1 coordinate 4,905, forward strand.
CACGGTAGCTCTGCGTGACCTCGCCACCCACCGCAGGGGTCAGCTCGATGTGGCAGTCGTGGCGATCACCGGCAGCACCGGGAAGACGACGACGAAGGATCTGCTGGCGTCGGCGCTGCCCGGCGTCTACGCCGCTCCCCGATCCTTCAACAACGAGTTCGGGGTGCCGCTCACGGTGCTGTCCGCGCCCGATTCCGCCCGCTACCTCGTCGCCGAGGTCGGCTCACGCGGCGCCGGGGACATCGAGTACCTGATGCCCGCCGTCAAACCGGATGTTGCGATCATCACGAACCTCGGTCTCGTCCACCTCGAGACGTTCGGTACGACGGACAGGCTCGCCGACGCCAAGTGGGAGCTCGTCGCCGGACTCGGGCGCGGTGGCGTCGCCGTCCTCCCGGCAGACGAACCGAGGCTGCGCCGGGCCCACGAAGGGTCGACGGTCACGTTCGGCGTCGACTACATCGCCGACGTGATGGCGTACGACGTCGAGCTCGACGACGCCGGACGACCGCGGTTCCGCCTGATGACCCCGGACGATGACGTCGAGGTGCGCTTGGCGATGGCGGGCCGCCACAACGCCGCCAACGCGGCCGCCGCCGTCGCCGCGGCGATCGGGCTCGACGTCGACCTGGAGACGATCCTGCCGGGCCTCGAGGAGGCGAGCGGCTCCCCGTGGCGCATGGAGATCCACCGGGGCAGGTACACCGTCGTGAACGACGCGTACAACGCCAACCCGGACTCGGTGGCTGCGGCATTGGAGACGGTCGCCGCCATGTCGCACCATCCGATAGCGGTCCTGGGCCTGATGGCCGAGCTCGGTCATGTTGCCGAGGCCGAGCACCGCCGCATCGGGGCGCTGGCCGTCGAGCTCGGGTTCCGGGCGGTCGTGACCGTCGGTGACGACCCGGGGATCGCCTTGGGAGCAGGGTCGATCGCCCACCCGGTGGCGGATGACCACGAGGCCGCCGTCGTCCTCAAGCGCATCATCGAGCCGAACGACGTCGTGCTCGTCAAGGCGTCGCGGGCCGTCGGCCTGGAACGGCTGGCGGCAGCCCTCATCGAGGAGTCGGCTTCGTGATCTCGCTGCTCCTCTCCTCGGCGACCGCCTTCGTCATCACCATCTTCGGAACACCGATCGCCATCAGATACCTGCGCGGCCGGGGGATCGGCCAATTCATCCAGGAGGAGGTCGAGGGCCACAGCCACAAGCGGGGCACGCCGACGATGGGCGGCGTGGTGATCATCGTGTCCGTCGTCGTCGCCTACGTCGTCGCCCACGTGCGGCTCTGGGAGTTCGACACGGGGTTCGGGTTCACGGTGCAGCCGTTCGCCTCTGTGGGGTGGCTGGCGATCCTCGGCTTCGTCGGCATGGGGGTGATCGGCTTCCTGGACGACTACGTCAAGTACGCCAAACGAGAGAACAAGGGACTTTCGAAGCGCTGGAAGTTCATCGGGCAGCTCGTCATCGCCGCGCTGTTCGCCTGGGGGGCGGTGGCGGCCGACGTCAGCACGAAGCTGTCGCTGACGCGGGCCGACATGGGCTTCGAGCTCGGGCCGTGGCTCTACGCCGTGCTCGTGCTTCTCATGCTCACCGCCGCCGCCAACGCAGTGAACCTCACGGACGGGCTCGATGGCCTGGTGGCAGGCTCCGGATCTCTCGTCTTCGGAGCCTATGTGCTCGTTGCCTTCTGGCAGTTCAGGAACGCCGACTTCTATGCGGTCTCGGGAGCGCTCGACCTCGGCATGTTCGCGGCGGCGCTCGCAGGCGCGTCGCTCGCCTTCCTGTGGTGGAACGCCGCCCCGGCGGACATCTTCATGGGGGACGTCGGCTCGCAGGCGCTCGGGGGCGCACTCGCCAGCCTGGCGCTGCTCACCAACACCCACTTGTTGCTCGTGCTCCTTGGAGGGCTCTACGTGATGGTGACGATGTCCGTCATCGTCCAGGTGGCCGTGTTCAAGGCGACGGGGAGGCGGGTGTTCCGGATGGCGCCGCTTCACCACCACTTCGAGCTCAAAGGATGGCCGGAGACGACGGTCATCGTTCGATTCTGGATCCTCGCCGGGATCTCGGTGGCCATCGGCGTCGGCATCTTCTACGCCGACTTCCTGGCGACGACCAACGGTGGGATCCTGCCGTGAAGGTGCTGGTGCTCGGGGCGGCGGTCAGCGGGAAGGCTGCGGCCGCTTTGGCCCGTCGCCTCGGCCACGACGTGACGGTGTACGACGAGTCACCCGAGCAGGTCGCCGGCATCGACGCCGATCGGGTGGCAACAGGAGAGTGGGACGACGGGCTCCTCGAGGGCGTCGAGGTGGTCGTCACCAGCCCCGGGATCCCCGAGGGGGCTGCGCCGATTCGGGCCGTCATCGAGTCGGGCACCCCGCTGTGGAGCGAGATGGAGTTCGCGGCTCGCCACCTCGACATCCCATACGGTGCCGTCACCGCGACGAACGGCAAGACGACCGTCACCCAAGCAGCCGCCCAGATGCTCGCCGTTTCCGGCATGCACGCCGTGGCAGCCGGGAACATCGGGACGGCGCTCTCGGACGTCGTCGGCAGCGACGCCGAGGTCGCCGTCGTCGAGGCGTCGAGCTTCCAGCTGCGCTTCATCGACGAGTTCCGACCGGATGGTGCAGTGCTCCTCAACATCGCTCCCGACCATCTCGACTGGCACGCCACGTTCGAGGGCTACGTCGCCGCCAAGCGGAGAATCGCCGAGAACCAGGCGGCCGTCGATCTGCTGGTGTACGACGCGGACGACCCGGGGGCTTCGGCCGCCGTCGAGGGGCTCCGACCCCGTTTGGTTCCCGTGAGCGGCGGAAGGCTGCCGGTGGGCGGCGCCGGCCCGCAAGGTGACGACCTCGTGGTCATCGACGAGCGGTTCCCGCTTCCCGACGGAGGCCCCGTCCACGTCGTCGACATGGCTGCCGCGGCCGTCTTGGCACGTCACCTCGGGGCGACCCGGGAGGGTATCGAGAGGGTCCTGGAGGTCTTCACGCCGGCGCGGCACCGGAGGACGGTGGTCGGGACGTGGGACGGCGTCGCCTGGGTGAACGACTCGAAGGCGACGAACCCGCACGCCGCCGTGGCGGCCGCATCCGCCTACCCATCCGTCGTCTTGATCGCCGGCGGCAGGAACAAGGGCCTCGACCTGTCGCCACTCGGCGCCGTTCCGAGCGTGAAGGCAGTCATCGCCATCGGCGAGGCGGCGGACGAGCTGGCTGGGTCGGTCGCCGCCGGCAAGTTCCACCGCGCTCCGAGCTTGGCGGCCGCCATCGCCCTCGCCGACCATCTGGCGCGGGCAGGCGACACGGTTCTGCTCGCTCCGGCGTGTGCCAGCTTCGACATGTTCTCCTCGTACGGGGAGCGAGGCGACGCCTTCACGCGGCTCGTCACGACCCGCAAGGAGGGTTCGCGTGGCTAGCACGATCCCTCGAAGATATGAGGGGGCGGTGACGTCGCTCCGCCACCCTCGGGAGGCCACACCCCGCCCGGCCGCCGCCGCCGGCGACAGGGCCGCCGTCATGCTGCTGCTCCCGGTGGCCATGCTGCTCATCGTCGGTCTCGGCGCGGTGCTGTCCGCCTCCTCGGTCGTGGCGATCAGAGAGGGTGTCGACCATCTCTTCTACTTCAAGCGCCAGATCGTGTGGATCGTCGCCGGGCTCGGCCTCCTCGTCGCCGCATCCCGCATCCCGTACCGCATGTACGCCCGATTCGCAGTTCCGATCCTCGTCGTCGCCATTGCCGGCCTGGTGGCCACGCTCGCCCTTGGCGACGTCCGCGGCGGGTCGCGGCGCTGGATCGAGGTCGGCCCGGTCACCATCCAGGCCTCGGAGCTCGCCAAGTTCGCAGTCGTGGTGTTCCTGGCGAGGGCGTTCACGACGAAGGAGGCGTACCTTCACCGCTTCGCCCATTTCTTCTGGCCGGTTGCCATCTGCCTCGGTTCCGTCGGAGTCCTGCTCCTCGCAGAGCCCGACCTGGGGACCACGATCCTCATCGCCGCGGCTGCTTTCGCCGTCCTCGGTGCTTCGAAGGCCCCGGTGAGTCACGTGGTCTTCTTGGGCGCTCTCGCGGCCGGGGCGGTGACGTTGCTCGCCTTCGCCCAGCCGTACCGCAAGGCGAGGATCGTCTCGTTCCTCGACCCACTGGCCGACCCGCTCGGCAACGGCCTCCAGGCGGTCCAGAGCCTGGTGGCTCTCGAGACGGGTGGCTGGTTCGGCGTCGGGCTCGGGGCGAGCCGCGCCCGCTGGTCGTTCCTGCCGAACGCCCACACCGACTTCATCTTCTCGATCATCGGAGAGGAGATCGGGCTGGCAGGCGCTTTGGTGGTCGTCGCCCTGTTCGTCGGTTTCGGCGTCATCGGCCTGGTGATCGCCTACCGGGCGGCAGACGGGTTCGGCCGCCTCCTCGCCGTCGGCCTCGTCGCCTGGCTGACCTTCCAGGCGCTCATCAACATCGGAGGCGTAGCAGTCGTGCTGCCGATCACAGGTGTTCCGCTCCCGTTCATCTCGTCCGGAGGAAGTGCCATGCTGGCGAACCTGTTCGCGGTCGGAGTCCTCGTGAACATCGCCCGGACGGGGAAGGCACATCGATGAGGTTCGCATTCGCTGCGGCAGGGACGGGGGGGCACGTCTTTCCGGCGCTCGCCGTGGCGGATGCCCTCGAGCGAGCCGGCGTCGCCCGGGACCGGATCGTCTTCTTCGGCGGCGACCGGATGGAGGCGACGGCGGTGCCCGACGCAGGGTACGAGCTCGTGCAGGTGCCCCTGCAGGGCCTGAAGCGCTCCATGTCGCCCGACAACATGCGGCTCCCGGCGTCGGTATGGCGGGCGACCCAGCTGATCCGCGCCGAGCTGCGCAAGCGAGACGTCTCGGTGATGATCGCCTTCGGCGGGTACGTCACCGTTCCTGCAGGATGGGCGGCCCGCCGGGCGGGCGTCCGGCTCTTCCTGCACGAGCAGAACGCCCAACCGGGCCTCGCCAACAGGCTCATCTCCGGGAGGGCCGAGACCTCGTTCGTCTCGTTCCGTGGACCGTCGGAGAGGCTGAGATCATCACGCGTCGTCGGCAACCCGTTGCGGCGGGCGTTCTCGTCGTACGACGGCGCCGCGCTCAGACCCGAGGCCATGGAGCGATACGGGCTGCCGGGGGGCGTCCCTGTGATCGGCATCCTCGGAGGCAGCCTCGGAGCCAGAGTCCTCAACGAGGCGGCGGTCCGGATCGCCGACGGCCATGACGCCGGGTCGATCGCCCTGGTGCAGCTCGCCGGGGCGGCCCATGCGCCGGCGTACGCCGAGATGGCGTCGTCGTCGCACGTCGCCTGGAGGGTGATGCCGTTCGAGGACGAGATGCAGTACTTCTACGCCGCCAGCGACCTCGTGCTGTCGCGGGCCGGCGCTCTCACGATCAGCGAGCTGGCGGCGACAGGTACGCCTGCCGTCGTCGTTCCCTATCAGGCGGGCACCGCCGGTCACCAGGCAGCGAACGCCGCGCAACTGGCGGTGGCGGGAGGCGCCGTGGTCGTTCCCGAAGCCGAGATCGACGCCGTTCCCGTGGTGGTCGAGCAGCTCATCGGAGATGCCCCGCGGCGCCAGGCGATGGCGGAGGCAGCCGCCAAGCAGGGCCACCCGCACGCCGCCGATGTCATCGCTCAGACACTCCTGGAGGCCGGCGATGGATGACACGGGGATGAGCCCGCTCTCGAGGTACCCGCGGATCCACATCGTCGGCGCCGGCGGCACCGGGATGAGCGCCCTCGCCAAGATCGTCGCCGGTCTCGGGCACGAGGTCTCGGGTTCCGACCTGAAGCCGGGGAGGAGCCTCGACGCCCTCGCCGACCTCGGGATCGAGACCTGGGTCGGCCACCGCCCCGAGGCGATGGCGAGGGCCGACCTCGTCGTGTCGTCCTCTGCGGTGCCGGATGGCGACCCGGAGCTGCGGGCCGCCATCGAGGCCGGCAAGACGGTGTGGTCGCGACCCGACCTGCTCGACGCCCTGACGTCGGCGATGCCCGCCATCGGCTTCACCGGGACCCACGGGAAGACGACGTCGACGGCGCTGGCGGTCACCGCGCTGCGCGGCATCGGGAAGGATCCGTCGTTCATCGTCGGGGGGGAGCTGATCGCCCTCAACACCGGCGCCCACCTCGGCGACCACGACCCGTTCCTCGTCGAGGCGGACGAGGCCTTCGGCACGTTCCGCCGTCTCCACCTCGCCGGGCTCGGGGTGACGAACATCGAGGCGGACCACCTCGACTTCTACGGCGACGTCGCCCATCTCGAGGAGGCGTTCGCCCTCGTGGCGAACCGGGTGCGCGGCCCTGTCGTCGGCTGCATCGACGATGCGGGCGTTCGCCGGCTGGCCGAACGTGCCGACGTGATCGCCTATGGCACGGACGCCGACGCCGACTGGCGCATCGACGACATCGAGCCGCAGCCCGGCGGCGTCCGGTTCCGGCTGGTCGGCCGGAGGTTCGACGAGACGGTGACCGTGCCCCGACCGGGAGCACACATCGCCAGGAACGCCACCGGGGTCCTCGCCCTCATCGGCGAGCTCGGGTACGACGCCGCCCGGGCCGCTCGGGCACTCGCCGGATTCGAGGGAGTTCGCCGCCGCTTCGAGGTGCGCTCGCGCGTCGGCGGCGTGACGGTCATCGAGGACTACGCCCACCACCCGACGGAGATCGCGGTGACGATCGGAGCAGGGCGCTCGGGAGGATGGAAGCGGGTGCTCGTCGTGTTCCAGCCACACCGCTACAGCCGTACCGCCGAGCTCGGAAACGCCTTCGGGGAGCCGCTGGCTGCCGCGGATCACGTGATCGTCACAGACGTGTACTCCGCAGGCGAGATCCCGCAGCCGGGTGTGAGCGGCCGGCTCGTCGCAGAGGCGGTCAGGGCGGCGGGTGGCTCGGTCGAGTACGTCCCGATCCTCGCCGACGTCCCGCCGGTGATCACGCCGCAGCTCACCGAGGGGGACGTGGTCCTCCTGCTCGGCGCAGGCGACGTCAACTCGATCGCAGATGAGCTCGCTCTGGCTCTCGGGGGTGTGACGTGAGCTCGCTCGACACGCTGCCAGACCTCATCAGCGTCGATCAGCCGCTCGAAGCCCTCACGACGTACAAGCTCGGAGGGCCGGCGCGCTGGTACGCCGAGCCGGGAGACATCGACGAGCTGTCGGCGGTTCTCACGGTGTGGCGGACGACGGAGGTCCCCCTCGTCGTGCTCGGGCGAGGCTCGAACGTCCTCGTCGCCGATGCCGGGTTCGACGGGCTCGTGATCAGGCCGATCGGTCGGTTCGCCGAGATCGTCGTGGCGACGTCCGGGACGGTGACGGCAGGCTGTGCGGCCCCGCTGCCGCGCCTCGCCAGGGCGGCTGTCAAGGAAGGCAGGGCGGGGCTCGAGTTCTTCGTCGGGATCCCAGGCTCCGTTGGGGGCGCAGTCCGCATGAATGCCGGATGCCACGGCAGCGAGACCAAGGAGTGGCTGGTGGCGGCGCGGGTCATCGACGTCGGCACGGGAGAGCTGACCGAGAGAGATCCGGCCGGGCTCGATCTGTCATACCGTCACAGCAATCTGCGCGATGCAGAGATCGTCGTCGCAGCCCATTTTCGCACCGTGCCGGGCAGCGCCGCCGCGGGCGAGCGTCTCATGCGAGAGATCGGCCGCTGGCGCAAGGAGCATCAGCCTGGGGGAACCCTCAACGCCGGCTCGGTGTTCAAGAACCCGCCGGGCGACTCGGCGGGCCGCATCATCGACGAGGCGGGGCTGAAGGGCTTCGCCATCGGAGGTGCGGTCATCTCGACGAGGCACGCCAACTTCATCGAGGCGGGCCCCGGCGCCTCGGCGGGCGACGTCTACGAGCTGATACGGCAGACGCGAGAGCGCGTCGCCGGTGCGTGTGGGGTCACCCTCGACCCGGAAGTCAGATTCGTGGGTGACTTCGAGGAGTCGGCCCACCGGAGAGGGGCAGGCCATTGAGTGCCATCGACTATCGCCTGGCGGCGAGGCGGGCCGCCGTCCGCGAGAGCCTGGCCCGCTCGAGGCTGCGCTGGCTGGTTGGCCTGGTGGTGGTTCTGCTGCTGACCGGCGCAGTACTCGTGGCGCTGCGGTCCCCGATCCTGGCCGTCAAGTCGGTCGAGGTGAACGGCGTGGTGAACGCCAACGTGGATGCGATCCTCGCCGCACACGGGATCGAGATGGGGGCTCCGACCGTTGCGGTGCGCCCCGGCATCGTCGAGGCGGCGGTGATGCGTGATCCGTGGGTCGCCAAGGCCGACGTGCGTGTCGTGTGGCCTGGCAGCGTCGAGGTGACGGTTCTCGAGCACGACCCGGCGGGCTGGATCGAGTCCGAGCGCGGCTGGGTGCGGGCCTCGGCAACGGGTGCGATCCTCGAGCGCTCCGACCCGCCGGTCCACGCCCCGACGGTGCAAGGCCACGTCGTGACCGGCAGGCCGGGGAGTGTCATCGAGGACCCGGCGGCGGTGGCCGCTCTGGAGTTCCTGGCCTACCTGCCGGGGAACGTCGCCCGGGACGCGCACATCGCAGTGACCAAGAAGGGCGTGCTGCGCGCCGTGGTCGCCGGCCACGTCGTGCGGCTCGGGCTTCCCGAGGACATCGCATCCAAGGCCGCCTCGCTGCTCGCGGTCCTCGGGTCGAAGCTCGAAGAAGGCGCCCGGATCTCGGTGGTGGCGCCGACGAGGCCGGCCGTCACCGGGGCCGTCTCGACAGACGAGGCGAACGAGGATCCGGGCAGGGGCAACGGGAAGACCGACCGCCAACCCTCGATTGACGGTTGAGGGTTGCGCGCGATCTACAGCTTTCGCGACTTCTCTACGCTACAGTTCAAGTTCACCCTCCGGCGTGTCCGGAGGGAATGACGCTCACCCGGAAGATGAGCGTGAGGTTGGGCCCGGAGGGGACGAGGCATCCTGGAGAGCAACGTGACCGAGAACCGATCACCGCAGAGTTATCTCGCCGTCATCAAGGTCGTCGGAATCGGGGGCGGCGGCGTGAACGCCGCCAACCGGATGATCGACGCGGGAGTGTCCGGCGTCGAGTTCATCGCGGTCAACACCGACGCCCAGGCACTCCTGATGTCGGACGCCGACGTGAAGCTCGACATCGGCCGCGAGTCGACCCACGGGCTCGGGGCGGGCGCCAATCCCGAAGTCGGCAGGGAGGCCGCCGAGTCTCATCGGGACGACATCGAGGACGCTCTCAAGGGCGCCGACATGGTCTTCATCACTGCGGGCGAGGGCGGCGGCACCGGAACCGGCGGCGCTCCCGTCGTCGCCTCGGTGGCGCGGTCGCTCGGCGCGCTCACGGTCGGCGTCGTCACCCGCCCGTTCGGGTTCGAGGGTCGCCGGCGGTCCGTCCAGGCCGAGCAGGGCATCCAGGAGCTCAAGCAGGCGGTCGACACTCTCATCATCATCCCGAACGAGCGCCTCCTCGAGATCGCAGAGCCGTCGACACCGATGGTGGAGGCGTTCGAGATGGCCGACGAAGTGCTCACGAACGGCGTCAAAGGGATCACCGACCTGATCACGACCCCCGGGCTCATCAACGTCGACTTCGCGGACGTCAAGACCGTCATGCTCGGCGCCGGCTCAGCCGTGATGGGCATCGGCGTCGCATCCGGGGACAACCGGGCGGAGCAGGCTGCTCAGAAAGCCATCAGCAGTCCCCTCCTCGAGACGTCGATGGATGGCGCCCGCGGCATCCTCCTCTCGATCGCCGGGCCGAGCACGATGACCCTCCACGAGGTGAGCACCGCGGCGAGCATGATCTCCGACCACTCCGATTCGGATGCCAACGTGATCTTCGGTGCGATCCTCGACGACAGCCTCGGAGACGAGATGCGCGTCACGGTGATCGCCGCCGGTTTCGAGCGGGAGCGTCCTCAGGCGGGCCGCCGCCATTCGTCCTCACAGCAGCCACTCGTACCCGACTTCCGGTCGATCGGCTCCCGGGACGAAGGCGACCTCGACATCCCGGAGTTCGTCCAGGGATGATCCGGCCGCCCGGCTTCCGGGGGGCGGCATTCGGTGGCGTGGCGGAAGGGGACGGCAGGACCGACCCCAGCGTGCGCGCCGCCCTCGCTGCCGAGCACGGTATCCCGCAGGAATGGGCCTTCGTGACGCAGGTCCACGGCGCTCGGGTGGTCAACGTGACCGAGCCGGGACGCCACGGCCAGGCGGACGCCATCGTCACCGAGCTGGCTGGCTTGACGATCACGGTGGCCACGGCCGACTGCGTCCCGATCATCCTCGAGGGCGACGACGTCGTCGCGGTGGTGCACGTCGGGTGGCGGGGCGCCAGCGCGGGAATCGTCGACGCAGCGCTCGACGTATTGGCGGCGCGTGGCCACGACGTAGCCAGAGCGGCCATCGGCCCGGCCATCGGGCCATGCTGCTACGAGGTCGGAGAAGAGGTCGCGGCCCGCTTCCCGAATCACGTGGCGGCGACGAGTTGGGGCACACCGAGCGTCGACCTCGTCGGCTTCGTGGCGAGCCGCCTCGCAGGCATCGACGTGTGGAGCGACGGTCGCTGCACGAAGCACGGTCGCGATCTCCACTCGTTCCGCAGGGACACGACGACGGCCAGGCAGGTGAGCCTCGGATGGATACCGCAGGGCTGACGGCGGTCACCGCCAGGATCGCCGAGGCGGCGGGACGCGTCGGCCGGTCACCGGACGCCGTGAAGCTCGTCGTGGTCTCGAAGGGACGCTCCGTCGCCGAGATCACGGCGGTCTACGAAGCGGGCCACCGAGTGTTCGGCGAGAACAGGGCCGACGAGCTGGCCGCCAAGGTCCCCCTGCTGCCCGCCGACATCGAGTGGCACTTCGTCGGGTCGCTGCAACGCCGCAAGGTGGCCACCGTGTGGCCGTTGATCGCCCTGCTCCACTCGCTGGATCGCGAGAAGCTCATCGACGCCTGGGCGAGGGAGCAGGGCACCCCGCCTGCGTTGCTCCAGGTGAACATCGCCGCCGAACCCCAGAAGCACGGCGCCGCACCCAACGACGCCGCCCGGCTTCTCGACATGGCGCGCTCCTCCGGCGTCCGGGTGGTCGGGCTGATGGTGATCCCGCCGCTGCCGGGCGCGCCCGAGGACAGCCGCCGGTGGTTCGCCGACCTCGAGGCCCTGCGGGCCGCGCTGCAGCCTGACTTCCCGGGCCTCGTCCACACGTCGATGGGGATGACCGACGACTTCGAGGTGGCGGTCGAGGAGGGAGCCACCCTCGTACGTGTGGGACGGGCTATCTTTGGCCCGTCCGTGGCGGGGTGACCACGGCACGACCGGCAGGGATCGGACCAAATGGCATCGATGTGGCAGAAGACGCTCTTCTACCTGGGACTCGTCGCCGACGATGAGGCAGAGCGCGCCGACGAGGGCGAAGTGCAGGGCCAGTCCCAGGTGAGGAAGGTGGAGCCGCCCCGCCGCGTCCAGCGCGTCGATCAAGCGCGGCAGGCAGCTCAGCGGCCACCGCAGCAGCCGCGGCCCTCCGGCGTGGTCGCCGGCAGGCGGGTCGAGCCTCCGACGAAGGTGAGGCGGAGGATTTCCAACAATCCGTCGCACGCCGAAGCGGGTGTCTACGTGTCGAGCGACTCGCTGTACCGGGAGATGGTGCAGGAGCCGGACGAATCGGCCGTCATCGTGGCCAGGACGTTCTCCGATGCCCAGCAACTCGCCGACCTGATCCGCTCGGAGCGTCCGGTGGTGCTCGACCTGCGGGGCACGGAGCCGGCGATGGTGCGCAGGTTGGTCGACTTCAGCACGGGCCTGACATATGCGCTCGACGGCCGCATGGCGAAGATCGGTCAGGGTGTGATCCTGGTGACGCCCGCCGGGACGAGCCTGGAAGCGGACGAGCGGAGACGCCTCGCCGAGCTCGGCCTCTACCAGGCGCCTCTGGGCGAGTGAGCACTACGACCTGATGGGCGTCATCTGCCTCATCCTGCAACTCGCCTTCTGGGCGATCATCGTTTGGGTGGTCCTCAGCTACGTCGTCAACTTCGGAAGACTCCCCTGGGGGCATCCGGTGCGGACCGCGTACGACACCCTGTCGCGGGGAATCGATCCCGTGCTGCGGCCGATCAGGTCAGCCATCCCCCCCGTCCGGTTCGGCGGGGTCGGCCTCGATCTGTCGCCTCTCATCCTGATCATCGGCCTGTCGCTGCTGCGGCGCATCATCTGCTGATCCGGCTTTCGCGGTCTCGTCGTCGCCGTCGCTGATCGGTACGATCCTCTGCCGTGACAGACGGCCCAACCTCCGCAGACGTCCGGTTCGCGGTGCTGCCCGGCACGAGGCACGTCTACGAGAAGCGCCCCGTCGACGCCTATCTGCAAGAGGTCGCCAGGGCGATGGAGCGGCTCGAGGAAAGGGCGACCCTCGCTGAGGACCGGGTCGCCGATCTCGAACGGTCGCTCGTCGCGGCCAACGCCCAGCTCGGGACCCTCGTTGGCCGGCCGGGCCGCCAGGCGTCGGCTGTGCCACCTCCGATCGCCGACCACGGTGTCGTCGGCCCCGCCGCTGTGAAGCTCGACCAGCTCGAGCGAGCCGCCAAGAGGAAGCTCGCCGAGGCTGCCGCCAGATTGGACGCCGCCGAGCGCGAGGCACGCTCACTGCTCGACACCGCGCGGGTCGAGGCAGCTGCGATCGTCCCGGGAGGCAGGGGAGGAGGGGTCGACGAGACCCCGAGCGCCGAGCTGGAACGGCTCAGGGTGATCGTCGCCGCCCTGCGACGCCTGTCGGACGTGAGACGTGAGCAGTCGCTCGAGCGGCTCACGGCGATCGCCGAGAGGCTCGAGGGCGCCGGCGTCGCAGGAGGCGCCGAGCTCGACGAGCTGTTCGCCCTGCTGGGCGCGACCCGATCAGGGGAGCCGCTGGTCGTCGATCTCGCTGCCGAGGACTCGCCGGCAGGCCGCCTCGACTAGCCGGTGCTCACGGTCGCCGTCAGGCGCGGCTGATGTCGGCTGTCAGCTCGTGGCCGTTCAGGGAAAACGTCAGCTCGGAAGCCGGGCCGCGCTCCAGCGTCGACGCGAGCACCTCATCTGCGATGAGGCCGCGATGCCGCTCGAGGGCGCCCGCCAGCGCCTCGCTCTCTGTCTCCCACGTCACAGTGATGCGGTCGGTGACTGCCAGGCCCATCGTCCGACGCTCCGTCTGGATGCGGTTGATCGTCTCCCGGGCCAGGCCCTCTGCCACGAGCGAGTCGTCGAGGTGGATGTCGAGGGCCACGCTCAACGATCCCTCGGCCGCGACGACGACGTCGTGGCGCGGCTCCCTCGAGATCACGAGATCGTCGAGTGTGATCGTGTGGCCCGCAACGTCCCGCCGAGCTCCGGCGAGAACGGACGACACCGCCTCGTGGTCGAGCTCTTCGATGGCGGCCGCCACCCGCTTGACCTCCGAGCCGAGCCGTGGGCCGAGGGACTTGAAGTTCGCCTTGGCCGACAACTCGACCAGGTGGCCCTCGTCGTCGTCGACGATCACCTGGCGGACGTTGAGCTCGTCCCGGAGCAAGGCGGCGTGAGCCGTGACGGCGTCTGCCGCCAAGGGATGGCGCGTCACGACCGTCATCGAGGCGAGCGGCTGGCGCACCCTCACCTCGTGCCTGCGTCGCAGCCCCCTGCCCAGGTTCACGACCGTACGCACGGTGTCCATGGCGCCCTCCAGAGGCTTGTCGATGACTGCGTCGTCGGCGACCGGGTAGTCGGCGAGATGGATGCTGTCCGGTCCTCCTCCTGCCACGGCCCGCACCAGGTGCTGATAGATGTCTTCCGTGACGAAGGGCAGGACCGGGGCGGCCGCCAGCGAGAACGTCACCAGCACCTCGTAGAGGGTGGCGAAGGCCGCCAGCTTGTCCTCCTCGGACGACGTCTCGCGGTGCGCCCAGAAGCGACGCCTCGACCGGCGGATGTACCAGTTCGTGAGGTCGTCGATGAAACCCAGGATGGGCGGGATCACGGCGAAGAGGTGGTAGCGCTCCATCTCCAGGTTCACCTGGCGGATGAGGCTCTGGAGCACCGAGATGATCCACCGGTCGATCTCGGGGCGCTCGCCGACCCGAGGGGCGCCTTCTAGGTCGGCGAGCATGATCCCGTCCGCCTCGGCGTACGTCGTGAAGAACGAGTACGCGTTCCACAGCGGCAGCAGGACGGTCCTGACCACCTCGCGAACGCCCGCCTCGGAGAACCTGAGCGGGTCGGCTCGCACGACGGGCGAGTTGATCAGGTAGGCGCGCAAGGCGTCGGCGCCGAAGTCGTCGAGCACGTGGGAGGGATCCGGGTAGTTCCGCAGGCTCTTCGACATCTTGCGGCCGTCCTCGGCGAGGATGAGCCCGGTGACGACGCAGTTGAGGAAAGGTGCCTCGTCGAAGAGGGCGGTCCCGAGCACCATGAGCGTGTAGAACCAGCCTCTCGTCTGGTCGAGCCCTTCGGCGATGAAGTCTGCCGGGTACCGCTGCCGGAATCTGTCCTCGTTCTCGAACGGGTAGTGGATCTGGGCGTAGGGCATGGATCCGGACTCGAACCAGCAGTCGAGCACCTCCGGGACGCGCCGCATCGTCCCCTCACACTCGGAGCACGGGAAGGTCACCTCGTCGACGAAATGGCGGTGGAGGTCGCCGAGCATGACCCCCGACCGCTCGGCGAGGTCGTCCCGCGAGCCGACGGCGGCGAGCTCCTCGCATGCGTCGCACTCCCACACCGGGATGCACGATCCCCAGTAGCGGTTGCGGCTGATCGCCCAGTCGCGCGCCTCTTCGAGCCAATTGCCGAACCTGCGCTGGCCGACCGCCTCGGGCACCCAGTGGACCCGGCTGTTGACCTCGACGAGGCGATCCCTCATGGATTCGACGCGTACGAACCACGTCGGAATGGCCTTGTAGATGAGTGGCGTCTCGGTGCGCCAGCAGAACGGATACGAGTGCCTGATCCGCTCGCTGCGCACCAGCTTGCCGCTCTCGTCTAGGAGGCGGATGAGCGTTGTGTCTGCCTCTTTGACGTTCTGGCCGGCCACGTCGGGAACCGCCTCGGTGAATCGTGCCTCGGCGTCGACGGGATCGACGAGCACGTCGAGGCCGGCCGCCTGCAGCGCGTAGAAGTCGGCTTCTCCGTATGCGGGCGCCATGTGCACCAGGCCGGTGCCCTCCTCGGTGTTCACGTCGCTGCTGGCGATGACCCGAAAGGCGCCGCGATCTCTCTCCTCACCGAAGTAGTCGAAGATCGGCTCGTATCGGGTGCCGATGAGCTCCGACCCCGAAACGGTCGCCAGCACCTCGGCGCCCTCACCGAGCACCGAACCGACCCGGGCCGAAGCGAGCCAGTAGATCCCCGCGAAACCCTCGATCTCGCCGGCAACCCTCGAGTATTCGAGGTCCTCGGCGACCGCGATGGCGAGGTTGCCGGGCAGCGTCCAAGGTGTCGTTGTCCATATGAGGAGGTAGTCGCCATCTGCGACCGGGCCGCCGCCCTCGTCGACGCGGGCACGCACCGTGACGGCCGGATCGTCGACCTCCCGGTAGTCCATGTTCGCCTCGAAGTTCGAAAGTGGCGTCGTGGCCCCCCACGAGTACGGCAAGACCTTGAAATCCCTGTAGACGAGTCCCTTGTCCCACAAGCGCTTGAACACCCACCAGACGGACTCCATGAAGTCGACGTCCAAGGTCTTGTAGTCGTTCTCGAAGTCGACCCAACGGCCGATCCGTCGAGTGATGACCTCCCACTCTCCGGTCGTGTTCTCGACCATTGCCCGGCAAGCCTCGTTGAAGCGGTCGATGCCGAGCTCGTGGATCTGGCGGGGACCCGAGACGCCGAGTTGCTTCTCCACCTCCATCTCGACGGGCAGCCCATGGGTGTCCCACCCGAACCGGCGCTCGACGCGGTGGCCGCGCATCGTCCAGTAGCGGGGGACCATGTCCTTGACGACGCCCTGCAGGATGTGGCCGTAATGCGGGCTCCCCGTTGCGAACGGCGGACCGTCGTAGAACGTGTACTCGGCGTCTGCCGGCCGCTGTTCGACGGAGCGAGCGAAGGCGTCGATGTCGTCCCACAGCTCGAGGACGCGGCGGTCGAGCGCCGGCAGG
The DNA here is from genome assembly GCA_036396535.1 of Acidimicrobiia bacterium. Taxonomy (NCBI): domain Bacteria; kingdom Bacillati; phylum Actinomycetota; class Acidimicrobiia; species Acidimicrobiia bacterium. Next base: position 20,986 of record DASWKR010000006.1, read on the forward strand.
TCGACCCTCGGCTCGACGCGCCTGAACCCTGAACGATCGGGTCGAGTAGCTGCCACGTCCGTCCTTCCTCGTCCTGCGCCCACCCGTGCGGGTGGGCAACGGCGCCGGGACGAGGTGGACCCCGCGGTACCACCCGGCTTGCCGGACTACCGTCCGGCCGCTCGTAGTCCCCGTTTCGTGGGGCGTCCGGCAGGTTCTACTCCCGCTACCGCGGTTTCTTCCTGCGACTCAGGGGCGATGACCTTCGAGGCGGGAGCGCCGGGCTCACACCGTCCCCGGCTCGCTCGTCCTCCCGTACGCCTGCGAGGGCGTCCCTTCGACGTCGAGTGACGTGATCGTAGTCCCGCCGCCGAGGCATCCCTACGATCGACCGATGGCCCTACGATCGACCGATGGACTGCGTGCGTGCCGTCGACGGGGGCGTCGAGATCGCCGTTTGGGTGGTGCCGAGCGCATCACGGACGGAAATCGCCGGCCTTCGGGGGTCGGCGCTCAAGGTGCGGGTGACCGCCCCACCCCATGGTGGCGAGGCGAACCGGGCGGTCGAGCGCCTCATCGGCGGTGTCGTCGGGGGGAGGGCGCAGCTCGTGCGGGGCGGTGGGGGGCGCGCCAAGACGGTTCTCGTCTCAGGAGTCGCCCAGGGCGAGGCGCGTAGGCGCATCGCCGAGGCGCTTCCTGGGGTGAGGCGGGACGGCATCGAGACCGGTGGGCGTCCCGAGGGCGAGCGGCGCCGCGGTGGCGTCGATTGACGCCTCAACTGCGCCCACCTAGCGTCTGCGGCCACCCGGAGGCATCGCGTGGCTCGCAAGCTTGCGAAATCGACGATGAAGCGTCTCCGCGAGAAGCTGGAGGCCGAGAGGGCGCGCCTCGAGGAGATCATCGGCGAGTACGACAAGATGCGAGAGTTGAGTCGCCTTGCCGAGACGGGATCGGAGCACAACGCCGATCCCAACAATGCGGACGGCGGATCGCTGGCGTTCGAGATGGAGATGGACCTTTCGGTGCAACAGAACTCTCGGGAGCTGCTCGCCAAGGTGTTGCACGCCCTCGATCGGATGGATCAAGGCACGTACGGGACATGCGAAGTGAGCGGGAAGCCGATACCGATCGCCAGGCTGGAGGCGCTCCCGTACGCCACGACACTGGTCGAGTGGGCCAACAAGATCTGACGGGGGGCCCCGCAGGGGCCTCCAGCCGTCGCCGGGTGGCCCTCGCCGTCGCCGGCGTGACGGTGGCGGTCGACCAGCTCACCAAGGCCCTCGTCGTCGAGGGGATCGGTGCGGGGAGCGTTCATCTCATCGGCGACTTCCTGCAGCTCCGGGTGACCCGCAATCCCGGGGCGGCCTTCTCCTCCTTGCAGGGGTGGGGGGTGCTCATCGCCATCGTCGCCGTCTCGGTGGCCATCTTCATCTTCGTTCTGGCGGGGTCGGCCGAGCGGAGGATCGAGGTCACGGCGCTCGGCCTCGTGCTCGGGGGGGCGCTCGGGAACCTCGTCGATCGCATCTTCCGGGGCCCCGGGGTGCTCGACGGTGCCGTCGTCGACTTCGTCGACTTCTCGTTCTTTCCGTCTTTCAACGCGGCGGACTCGGCGATCACGATCGGGGTCGGGTTGCTCGTCGTGGCCTCCCTGTGGCCGCGGCCGCGATGAGCCGCACCGTCGAGTTGGTTGTCCCGACCGAGCTCGACGGCTCGAGGGCCGATCGGGCCGTCGCAACGCTGACGGGCATCAGCAGGTCGGCGGCCCGCCGGGTGTGCGAGTCCGGCGCCGCGATGAGCGCAGGCAGGGCGGTCGAGCCGGCTGACCGCATCGCCGCCGGCAGCGATCTCGTGGTGACGCTCCCGGAGGAGCCGACGGTGGCGGCAACCCGAATGGAGATCGCGGTGCTCTACGAAGACGACCTGTTGCTCGTCGTCGACAAGCCGGCGGGGCTCGTCGTCCACCCCGGAGCCGGGCACCTCGAGGGCACGCTCGTATCCGGACTGCTGGCGTTTGCCCCAGAGCTGGAATCCCTCGCCGGAGAACACCGGTGGGGTCTGGTGCACCGACTGGACAGGGGCACGTCCGGCACGCTGCTCGTCGCCAAGTCGGCCGCGGCTCACCGCCTCCTGCAGCGCGACCTGGCGGCTCGCCGGATCGGTCGAAGCTATCTGGCCCTCGTGCATGGAGCGCTCGACGCCGCCACGGGGACGATCGACGCCCCGCTCGACCGCGATGCCAGGCACCCGACGCGGCGCGCCGTCGCCATCGGGGGCCGTCCGGCGCGCACCCACTATGCACGAGTTGCCGAGTGGGTCGACGTGTCACTCGTCGACGTGAAGCTCGAGACGGGCCGCACTCATCAGATCAGGGTGCACTTCGCATCGATCGGTCACGCTGTGGTCGGGGACAAGACATACGGACGGCCTCGGCAGCATCCCTCCGAGCCGGGGCGGATGTGGCTGCACGCCCGCGAGCTGAGATTCTCACACCCGGAGGACGGGAGAGAGATCGCCGTCGCGGCGCCGCTCCCTGATGCGCTGGCTTCGTCGTTGCAGCGCCTCGGCGAGCCTCGGGCCGGCACCCTGCCCGCTGGTCTGATCAGCTGACGGCGGCGCCGGCGACTGCGGGCCAAGGAGGCAGCCGAGCAGCGGTGTTAGCCTCGGACGAGGACAGGGCGAGGCGCTCGGGGGAGCCACGCCACCGCCCCACCCCATGAATGAGCAAAGCGCGCCACTGCTGAAGGGAATCGAGGTGAGCACCTTCTACGAACGCCTCTCCACCCTCGACAACTCGTTCCTCGCCCTCGAGACACCCTCGATCCACATGCACGTGGCCGGCCTCGCCGTCTTCGAAGCGGGCTCGCTGCGCACCCCCGAGGGCGGCGTCGACGTGGCGTCGATCGGCGCCCACATAGCGTCGAAGCTCCACCTCATCCCGAGGTACAGGCAACGCTTGGCGTACGTCCCGTTCGAGCAGCACGCCGTGTGGGTCGACGACGAGCAGTTCTCGATCGACTATCACGTGCGGCACACCAGCCTTCCCCGCCCGGGATCGATGAGCCAGCTCCGGGCGCTCATGGGCCGCCTCGTCTCCCAGCCGCTCGATCATTCGAAGCCGCTCTGGGAGGTGTGGGTCGTCGAAGGGCTCGCCGGTGATCGTTTCGGGCTGATCTCCAAGGTGCACCACTGCATGATCGACGGGATCGCCTCTGTCGATCTCATGGCCGTCCTCTTCAGCCTCTCCCCGGTCGCCGAGGTCGCCGAGCCGGAGGCGTTCGAACCCCGGCCCATCCCGACAGGAACGGAGCTGGTCGTACGCGAGACGGCTCGAAGGGCCGGCAGGGCCGTCGGGGCGCTGCGGAGCGTGCGAACGTTGGTGGAGGACGCCCAGACGCTGGCGCAGCACGGGGTGCGGCGCGTCAGGGCCGTCGGAGCGTCGCTGAGCTCGGGCTGGCTGTCACAGGCGAGTGACACGCCTCTGAACGGCGAGCCCGGCACGAACCGGGTGTTCGGGACGCTCGACACCGATCTCGACACGATCAAGTCGATCAAGAACGCCCTCGGCGGGTCGGTGAACGACGTCGTGCTCGCGGCCGTCGCAGGTGGGGTGCGTAGCTTCCTCCGCGGCTCCGATTTCGACGTCTCCGGGATCGACTTCAGGGTGATGGCTCCGGTGAGCGTCAGATCCCTCAGCGACCGGGGGACTATGGGCAACCAGGTCGCCATGTGGCTCGCCAGCCTCCCCGTAGGGGAGCCGGACCCCGTCGCCAGGCTCGAAGCCGTCAAGCGTGAGACCATGAAGCTGAAGACGACGGATCAGGCGCTCGGGGCGGCGACGCTCGTCTCGCTGAGCGCAGGAGCGCCTGCGACGCTCGTGTCGTTGGCGAGCAGGCTCGCCTCCGGGGCCAGGCCGTTCAACATGACCGTCACCAACGTGCCGGGGCCGCAGGTCCCCCTCTACTTCCTGGGCGCCGAGCTGGTCGCCCAGTATCCGCTCGTGCCGTTGTGGCACGGTCACGGCATCGGCGTCGCCCTCTTCTCGTACAACGGGTCGGTCGCTTGGGGGTTCAATTCCGCATACGACGTCGTGCCGGACGTCGACGGATTCGCGGCTGCGGTCGAGGCGTCGATACGGGAGCTCGCCGCGGCGGCCGCCGGCCCGCCGCGAGCCACACGGGCGAGCCGGCCGAAGAGACGGCCACCGCTCGAGCATGCCAAGTCGCCGTGAAACGCCTCATCCGATTTCGCGACTCGATGCGGTGACGACACGCGTGTAATTTAGGGACTGATGTCGTCCTCGTTCGCCCACCTCCACGTGCACACCGAGTTCTCGATGCTCGACGGAGCGGCCAGGGTCAACGAGCTCGTGGCCGCGGCGGCCGCCGACGGTCAGCCCGCCGTGGCGATCACCGACCACGGCGTCATGTACGGCGTCATCGACTTCTACAAGGCGGCGACGGCGGCGGGCATCAAGCCGATCATCGGCATCGAGGCGTACGTCACGCCCGGAAGCAGGTTCGACCGGCCCCCTCGCCGTGAAGACCTCCGCTACCACATGACGTTGCTCGCAACGAGCAACCGCGGCTACCAGAACCTGATGACACTCGCCAGCAAGGCGTTCCTCGAAGGCTTCTACTACAGGCCGAGGATGGACCTGGAGCTGCTCGCTGAGCACGCTGAAGGCATCGTGGCGACGTCTGGCTGCCTCGGGGGCCACGTCGCCCAGCTGCTCGCTCCAGACGCGTCTCGGGAGGAGGGCAACACGGGTCAGGTGCGCGACTACCAGGCCGCCGTCGCCGCCGCGGCCACGTACCAGGACATCTTCGGCAAGGACAACTTCTTCATCGAGATCCAGGACCACGGGATCCCGGCTCAGCGCAGGGTCATGGACGACTTCCTCCAGATCTCGCGCGACGTGGGGGCTCCCCTCCTCGCTACGAACGACAGCCACTACACGTTTGCCCACGAGGCGGACGCCCACGACGTGCTGCTCTGCATCCAGACGGGCGCCAACCGGGCGGACGAGGAGCGCTTCAAGTTCGAGTCGCAGGAGTTCTACGTGAAGTCGGCTGCCGAGATGCGCAGCCTGTTCCCCGAGGACGCCTATCCCGGCGCCTGTGACAACACGCTGCTCGTCGCAGAGCGGGTCGACGTGTCGATCGAGTTCGGCAACATCCTCCTCCCGAGCTTCCCGGTGCCCGAGGGCAAAGACGAGCGGTCGTACCTCACCGAGCTCGTATACGAGGGTGCCCAGCTCCGCTACGGGGTGCTGTCGGAGGAAGCCAAGGAGCGCATCGAGTACGAGCTCGGCGTCATCGGGGAGATGGGGTTCGCCTCGTACTTCCTCATCGTCTGGGACCTCATCAGGCACGCCAAGGAGCGCGGCATCAGGACGGGACCGGGCCGGGGCTCGGCGGCCGGCTCGATCGTCGCATACTCACTCCGGATCACCGACCTCGACCCGCTCGAGTACGGGCTCATCTTCGAGCGTTTCCTCAACCCGGGCCGCCGCCAGATGCCGGACATCGACATGGACTTCGACGAGCGGTTCAGGGCGGAGATGATCCGCTATTGCGCCGAGCGGTACGGCACCGACCACGTCGCTCAAATCGTCACGTTCTCCACGATCAAGGGACGTCAAGCCCTGCGAGACGCGGCCCGGGTGCTCGGGCATCCGTACAGCCTCGGGGACCGGGTCGCCAAGCTCATGCCGCCTGCGATCCTCGGCAACGAGGCGACACTCGCCCAATGCCTCGAGCCGCCGGGCCAGGAAGAGGAGGCGAGCTCCCGCGACTGGTACACCGGGGCGGCCGGTCTGCGGGAGGCCTATGCAACCGACCCGGCGGTCCAGGAGGTCGTCGACACCGCACGAGGCCTCGAGGGGCTCCGCCGCCAGGACTCGATCCACGCCGCTGCCGTCGTCATCTCGCCACAGCCGCTGACGACGATCGTCCCGCTGCAGCGCAAGGGCGAGGACGCCGAGGTCGTCACCCAGTACGAGATGCACGGCGTCGAGTCGCTCGGGCTCCTCAAGATGGACTTCCTCGGGCTCCGCAACCTGGCGACGATCGAGAGGACCCTCGAGCTCATCGAGGCGAACGGGGGCTCGCGGGTCGACATCGACGACGTCCCGCTGGACGACCCGAAGGTCTACGAGATGCTCCAGGCAGGCGACTCGATGGGTGTCTTCCAGTTCGAGGGCGGACCGATGCGGGCGCTGATGCGCAACCTCAAACCGGACAAGTTCGAGCATCTGGTTGCCCTCAACGCCCTCTACCGGCCGGGCCCGCTCGGCGCAGGCATGCACGTCGAATACGCCGACCGGAAGAACGGCAAGACACCCGTTTCGTACCTGCACCCGGACCTCGAGGAGATCCTCGTCGACACCTACGGGATCATGGTGTACCAGGAGCAGGTCATGCAGGCGGCCGAGCGGATGGCCGGCTACTCGATGGTCGAGGCGGACACGCTGCGCAAGGCGATGGGCAAGAAGATCCCGTCCGTCATGAGGGCTCAGGAGGAGCAGTTCGTCGCCGGGTGTGTCGCCTCGGGCCACTCCGAGAAGCTCGGGAGGGAGCTCTTCGGTTTCATCGAGCACTTCGCCGGATACGGGTTCAACAAGTCGCACTCCGCCGCCTACAGCCTCGTGGCGTACCAGACGGCTTGGCTCAAGGTCCACTACCCGGGCGAGTACATGGCGGCGCTCCTCACCGCCAGCAAGCGTGACAAGGACCGCACCGCCCTGTACCTGAGCGAGTGCCGGTCGATGGGGATCCGGGTCCTCGTGCCGGACGTGAACCGCTCGGACATCGACTTCGCGGCGATCGAGAGCGACATCACGTTCGGGATGTCGGCGATCCGCAACGTCGGCGAGGGCGTCGTCGAGCACATCATCGAGGAGCGCGAGAAGAACGGGTCGTACACCACCTTCCAGGACTTCATCGACAGGGTGGACCTGGCTGTGCTCAACAAGCGCACGATCGAGTCGCTCATCAAGGCGGGGGCGTTCGACTCGCTCGGGCACCCGCGCCGTGCCCTCTTCGAGAGGCACCTCGACATGCTCGACGCCACCGTGACACGCCGCCGCGCCGAGGAGATGGGCCAGTTCTCGCTGTTCGGGGGCACGGGGGCAGCCGAGCCGGTGACGGTCGAACTGCCGGACATCGAATGGGAGAAGAAGACGAGGCTCGCCTTCGAGAAGGAGATGCTCGGCCTGTACGTGTCCGATCATCCGCTCCTCGGCGTCGAGTCGCTGCTGGCGAAGATGTGCTCGTCGACGATCCCCGGGCTGTGGGACCAGGCGGACAAGGCAGTGGCGACGATCGGCGGCATCGTGGGTGCGATCACACGGCGCTTCACGAGAGGCGGCGACGCCATGTACTTCTTCCAACTGGAGGATCTGCAGGGCAGTATCGAGGTGGTGTGCTTCCCGAGGATGGTCGCCGACTTCGGGCCGCTGGTGCGCGAGGACGCCATCCTCGTCGTGAGCGGGCGAATCGACCACCGGGGCGACGACGTGAAGTTCATCGCCCAGGAACTGCGCGAGCCCGAGCTGGTCGCAGGCGACATGGTGCGGCTGCGGGTGCCCGCCAGCCGGCTGTCGAAGACCATGGTCGCCCGCCTCAAAGAGGCGCTCCTCAATCATCCCGGCACGGCTCCGGTCTACCTCCACATGCCGTCGGACGCAGGGGAGAAGGTCATCAGGCTCGGTGACGACCACCGCGTCGAGCCCCGATCTGCGCTGTATGCCGAGCTGCGCGAGCTCCTCGGGCCATCCGCCGTGTTGTAGAGGCGAAACCGCCTAATGCACGGCGACGAGACGGGGCCGGCCGTGCTCGACGACGTCGGCGGCCATCGGGCGTGCGAAGAAGTAGCCCTGGGCGGTGTCACAACCGAGTGCCTGGAGCACGCCGTATTGCTCGCCCGTCTCGACCCCTTCTGCAACCACCTCGAGCTGGAGGCTGTGCGCAAGGGCGATGATCGCAGTCGAGATCGCAGCATCCTGGTTGCCGGCGCTCAGCTCGCGGATGAACGACCGGTCGATCTTCAGGATGTCGATCGGGAAGCGCTTCAGGTAGCTGAGCGAGGAGTAGCCGGTTCCGAAGTCGTCGACGGCGATGCGGACGCCGAGGTCCCGCAGCCGCTCCATGTTGTCGATCGGCGCCCGCGTGTCGTCGAGCAGCACGCCCTCCGTGAGCTCGATCTCGATGATCTCGGCGGGGATGCCGTGCTTGTCGAGCGACACCCCGACGACATCGTCTAGGTCTCCCTGGCGGAACTGACGAGCGGAGACGTTGATCGAGACCGGCACGGTCGCCCCGTGGACGTCGAGCCACTCGGCTTGCTGCCGGCAGACCTCGTCGATGACCCAGCTGCCGAGGTCGAGGATGAGGTCGCTCTCCTCGGCGATCGGCACGAACTGCGCAGGCCCGAGCGCACCGAGGGTCGGGTGGTCCCAGCGAACGAGCGCCTCGTACCCGACGACGGACGAGTCGTCGAGCCGCACCTTCGGCTGGTACGCCAGCCACAGTTGGTCACCCGTGTCGATCGCCTCGCGCAAGTGAGAGACGATCTGGAGCCGGCTGCCGGTCTCGGGCCTGAGGTCGGCCGAGTAGTAGCGGTAGTCGTCGCCCTCGATGGCGGCTCGTTGGGCGAGGGTTGCCTTCATGAGCAGCTCGTCCGCCGATTCGGCGTCGACCGGGGCGAGGGCGATGCCGACTGTCAGGTCGACCTGGACGAGCAGGGAGCCGAGCTGGATCGGCGCCTCGACGGCGGTCCGCAGCTTGATCGCCACCCTGGCGGCGTCGTCGACCCTGGGGGTTGCCTCCATCATCACCGCGAACACGTTCCGCTCGACCTTGGCTACCAGGTCCGTGGAGCGAACCGTGGCGCGCAGCCTCCTGGCGATCTCCTGCGTCGCCCGGTCGCGGGTGCGGGGCGACAGCTCTCGCTGCACGCCGAGGCGTACCGATGCCCCGATGACGAGGACGGCGGTGTACCCGGCGCCGTCTGCGGTCGCGTCGAGGGCCGCCGTGAGCTGCTCGCGGAAGTAGGCGCGCCGCACGAGACCCGTCAGCTGATCGATGTCGCGCTGATCCGGTGCTCGTTTCACGGCGAGCAGCGAGAGCTCCTGGCGGTGGGCCATCAGCGCCAGGAGGCCGATCACCAGGACGAACAGCAATGCCGTGGCCGCCAACTGGAACTGCTGGCTGCGAACCGCCGACTGCGACGAGATCTGGCTCAGGCGGTCCACGACCCTGCTGATCTCGGCCTGGTAAGTCTCGGCGCCGGCGACGACCGTGGTCACGGTTGCGGTCGGTTGGGCGCCCTGCTGGAGGAGGTGGGCGTCGAGGGCGAGCTCGCTGAGGACGTCTCCCGCCCTGTCGAACGCCATCGAGATCGACGGGTCGTCGACGCCGTCGAAACCGATGACGCTGTCTCCGTAGCGGAGCGTGAGGTGGCCGCGCTCGAGCTCTCTGGCCAGGTCGTCGACGTCCGTGCCGGCGGTGGCGGAGACGCCGTCGGTCAGCAGGAAGGCGGCTTGGGTGAGATCGTGGCTCAACTCGACCTGGGTCCTCGCCGCGGCGATCGCTCGATCGATCGAGCCTTGCTCGGCTCGAGTCCTGAGCATGAAGACCGCGAAGAGCGACGCGAAGGCGACGACCGCTGCAATCCCCACGATGAAGATCCGCTCCGTGGAGACGAGCTTCGCCCGTCGCATGTCGTCTTGGAGCCTCCGCCGCACCTGTTTCCCTTCCAACAGTTCGGTGTGTTCACGTATGAGACAACAGGACGCGCGAAAACTGACTAGGTCATGCGGCTCATTTATCCACAGGCGGTGGATATCAGCGCGGCGGCGGTTGGAGCAATCCCGTCAGGTCGGCGGTCTCGGCGAGCGCCGCCAGCTCGGCGACGGTGGTCGGGGCGTCCTCGAGCCAGGGGATGGCGTGCACGTCGGTGTGGTGCCGCATCATGAGCTCCTGCTTGGCGTCCTGCGTCTTGCGAGCCTCGTCTCCCCAGCGGCGCAGGTTCTCGCGGAGGATCGCCCCTTCCTCGGCGTCGAGCCCGGCGATGGCCGGGAGCCGCTTGGGCGCCATCCACTCCTTCGGGAGGTCCCGGTTGAAGATCGTGGCGGCCGGGGTCACGGAGATCTCCCCCAACCCGCTGTAGAAGCGCCTGACCTCGCGCAGCGAGGCGGGAGCGGCCGTCGTCACGACGAGCGTCGTTGCCGCTCCGAGGAGGCGCTCGATCGAGCGGGCGCGACTCGAGAGCCCGTCGTACAGGGTCCGCAGATCGAGTAGGAACTCGGCGATGTCCTCGAGGAGCGGGCCCCCGAGGACGCTGTCTGCGACCCGCAGCATCGGCCGGGCGGTGACGCGGTAGAGGGCCCGTCTCCCCGGCAGGCTGGCGCCGGTCAGCCAGCGCAGCAGTCGCCCACCGACGAGCTCACGCATGCGCCGCGGCGCCAGGTAGAAGTCGAGGCCTCCAGCCGACGGAGGCGTGTCGACGATGACCAGCTCCCAAGCTCCGCCCTCCGAGTACTCCGCCATCTGCTCGCCGGCCGCGTAGGCCTGGGCTGCGGGGAAGCGGTCGGCGATCGCCCTGAAGAAGGGGTTCGACTCGAGTCTGTCCGCCACCTCCGGGGCGGCGTGGCGATGGACGATTGCCTCCCACGAGGCGGTGATGTCGAGCATGGCGGCCCACAAGCCATCGGTCCCCGGGACCATGGAGGGCTGGTTGCCGAGCGAGTCGACGCCGAGCGCCGAGGCGAGCCGCTTGGCCGGATCGATCGTCACGACGAGCGTTCTCGTGCCTGCCGCGGCGGCACCGATGGCCAGCGCCGCCGACACGGTGGTCTTGCCGACGCCCCCGGCTCCGGTGACGACCACGATGTGTGTCCTCGTCACGTCCACTCCTCTGCGAGACGGGCGGCCACCTCGGGAGGGGTCATCAGGCCGAAGAGGAACGGGAGATGCCCGCTGGAGTCGAGCTCCGGCAGCAGCTTCTGCTGGCTCTCGTACAGGCCGGCGTGCAGTTGGGCAGCAGAGCGGTGCGGTCCTGGCGGGAGTGCCGCGATCCTCGACCGCGACATGCCGAGGTCCGGCAGCGTCCTGTTGAAGACCACTCCGGCGATGGCTACGAGCTGTTCGGCCTCGATCGATGCGACCATCTCCCGCGTCTCGACGACCGGGAGCTCGTCCGGAGTGGTGATCAACAGCACTCCACAGGCGGCGGCGTCGGAGAGCGTCGCCCTCATCCGCTCCGCCTGGTCGCGAACTCCCCCCGACGGCACGATCGAAGCGATGGTGGCCGGGGCGCGCAGGTACGACCCGAGCTGTCCCGTCGCAGGGGCGTCGACGATGACGATGTCGTAGTCACCTCGCCACGTCTCGTAGATCGGCTTTCCCATGGAGATGATCTCCCTGACGCCGGGGGCCGTGTCGACGAGCACCTGCAGCATCCGGCTGAGCTGTCGCGTCGGGGCGGCGCGCGGCACCCTCATCTGGATCCGCAGGTATTCGTCGAGGGCATGGCTGCGGTCCACGAATGCTGCCTCGACCCCGGGGAGCAGCTCGTGCGCCTTCGGGGTCAACTCCTCGGCGCCGAGATGGGTCGCCAGGCCGATCGGGTCGGTCATGGCGAGCGCCAGGGCCCGCATTCCGCGGCGGGATGCGACGTGGGCCAGTGAGGCGACAACGGCGGACTTCCCGACACCCCCCTTCCCGGAGACGATGAGAAGCCTGCGGTCGAGTGGCGTGGCGTCCATGGCTCGAGGCGAGGATAGGGTGTGCGCCCCCGGGGTCGGCACGCAGGGGAGCGGCTCGCCGTTACCCTCCGACCTGCTCGTCCGAGGAGAGAATCACATGGCATCGCTGGACGTCGACGAGTTCCTCGCTCGCTTTCGAGAGCGGGCGGCTGCCGTCAGGTCGCGGGGCATACCTCCGCTGGAGGGCGAGGCGAGGAGGGCGTTCATCGCTCAGGCGGAGAAGGACTTCCTCGACTTCGCGCTCATCGGGAGCGCCACGTGGGTCGTCGACGAGGACTCACTCGTCCTGAGGATCCCGCTGGCGAGCTAGGTGTGCCGGGTGCTCACTCGGGGTCGGAGACGCCGAGCGCCGCTCTCTTGGCGGACGCCCGCCGCTCGCCCTCCAGCCTGGCGAGGTCGTAGCTGTCGTGGTCCACGTACGACATTGCCGCCGCGATGAGCGGATGTCTGTCGGCGATGAGGTCGTGCATTCGCTGACAGACCCGCCGGTAGTCGGGATGACCCCCCTGGCCGCTTCGCAGCTCGATGAGGTGGAAGGCCTCGCGAGCGTTCATCTGCATGAAGAAGCGGATTCGGTATGCGAAAGGCACGACGTATTGGGCGAGGTCGTTGCCGTGCAACGCGGAGACGGCCCGGTGCAGGTCGGCGGTTCGGTCCATCGCCTGGCGCCACACCGAGTCTGCCCCGATGTCCGAGATCGCATCAGGGGTCACGTAGCCGTGCTCGACACCGAGCCGCTGCCAGTCGATGGAGAGCATCCGATGCCGCTGCAGGTCACGGAAGATGCCGTAGTCGCAGAGAACGTCGAAGCGGTAGTCGCACCGCTCCATGCCGCGTCCCGGCTTGTGGCGGCGGTTGGTCCGGTCTCCGACGTACGAGCGGATGAGCGCCGCCCGGTCCGCTTCCGCCAGGCGGCGTACCACCGTGAGGAGCTGGTCGTCGGGAAGGTCGCTGTACGCGTAGAGGGCGGCAGCCGCGATCTTCGTCTCCGCCTCCTCGTCCCAGTCGACGAGGGTCACCTCGGGGCGCGGTTGCGCCTCGGCCGTGATGCCGGCGGCGTGACCGTTCATCGTCGAAGCGATGTCTGCAAAGTAGGTCGACCAAGCTCCGCCGCGCTCCGGGACGTCGACGCGCCGCAGGAAGGAGGGGATCACCTTGCGCAGCTCGGTGAGCATCAGGTCGGCGTAGTCGCGTACCTCGGCGAGCGCGTGGGCCCTCATGCGAAGGATCATCATCTCGTACGCCTGCCCGGTCGCGAAGATCCCGACGTTCGAGAGCGTGCCGGCCGGCAGCAGTCCCCGCAGGTCGTCGCACGCCTTGGCCCTGATCGTCGAGCGCCATATGAAGTTGGAGTCGTCCTCCTGCTTCGGGTACAGCGTCTCGTAGTAGGCGACGAGCCGCGGGACGAGCTCGGCGTACGTGTCGAACAGCCACTCCATGACCTCCGTGTACCGCCCTTCGAGCGCCGTCCCGATGAGCTCCGGGGGCGTCATGTAGCGGTAGCGGTCTCCCAGCCGGACGTCGTAGAAGATGTACCTCGTCGACTGCTCGAGGTATGCGGCGAGGCGGCCCCGCTCCAGCACCTTGGTGAGGACGTTGGATGCCTGCTCGCACGCCAGGTGGGCGCCACCGAGTTGGGCGACCGAGTCGTCGCCATACTCGGAGAAGACCCTCTCGTACAGCTGCTCGGCCCGCTCCAGGTTCACCACGGATAGGTGCTCGTCCTCCCCTCCGCCGAGAACGGCCACCCCGACGTCCGGCGCGTCGTAGAACTCGTCGAGGAAGAGCCGGCGCAGCGACTTGGGCGACCGGGAGTAGCGGGCGAAGAGGGCTCCCTTGACGACTTCCGGCAGGTTCGTCACCGCGAACACCGGTCCGTCGACGTTCGTGAAAAAGCGACCGAGGACCCGCCGCTCGTCCTCCGTGAACGCCTCTTCGTGGTAGCTCGCGGCGCGGTCAGGCAGCGTCGTCGTCATCTGTCACCAAGCCGAAATGACACGCATGTGATTCTCCACCGTACCGGCGACGCGGCACGCTCGCAACAGCGCGAATTCTGGCGGTGACCGGGGGGTCCTGGCTCAGGCGGCCGGCCCTGTGCAGGGCCAACCGCGACCTGCGCGGCACCGCCGGGGGTCTCCGCCGTAGAGGCCGTGCGTCCCTATCCTCGCGATGAGTGATCATCTTGCGTCTCGTGATCGGCATCCTCATCGGCCTGGCCGTCGTCGTGGGCCTGGTCCCGCTGTGGATCCTCCTCGACCTCCGCAACGGCGGCTCAGGCTGGGGAATCTGCTCTGGCGGATTCGGGGCATGCCGCACGAGCTACTTCGCAGGGTTCGAGCTGCTCATCGTGTACCTCGTCGTCATGGCCCTGCTGCTGCTCGCGATCAGGGTGTGTGTTCGGGCGACGCGGTGGATCGACCGGTCGGACGTGCCCCTGCTCTCCAGGTGGCGATCCGATGGGGGCTGACGAGAGGTCGGGCGACGAGGGCATCGAGCTCGCAGCGCGGCTGCCCGAGTACGTCGTCGTCTTCCTCACAGGCATCGCCTTGTCGGCCGCCCTCGGGCTCACCTTCGCCGGCTTCGCAGGCAGGGTCGACGCCGTTCCTGCCGTGCTCGGCATCGCCGGAACCCCGTCGTGGCTGGCTTCGGTCACGTTCGGAGCGCTCGCCTCACCCGGGGCGGTCACCATCGTCGCGTACACGTTCTTGGCGGGCGCTTTGGTGCTGCTCCTCACCGGGGGAGCGACCGGCGGCGGATTCGCCAACATGGGTGTCGGGGCGATCGGCACGCTCTTCGGCGGCCACACCAGACCGGGTGACGACTACGACGATCCGGCGGTGCGACGCGGGCTGCCTGGATCGACCGATCCGCGGGAGCGCTTGCGGAAGGGGCTGCGCCCCGAGGCGAACCCCCGAGCGTTCTGGCAGGTGGTCGCCGGCCTCTGCTATGTGGCCATCGCGCTCGCGATGCTCTCCAACCTCACCTGACGGTGCGGCTCGCCGCCAAAGCGGCGCCTGCCAATCCGATGGATGCCGCGGCGACCAGGGCCCACGCCCCGACTCCCACCGCAGCGGCTGCACCGAGCCCGTGGAGAGCATCGGCGGCTTCCAAGGCGTCGAGGAGCTTGGCGACCGAGAACACGAGTGCCGCACCGTTGATGATCGCGGCTGCCGGCACCGCCGCCACCGGAAAGCCCTCACGCCGGTCGCCGAGGAGGGCCGCCACCCCGGTCACGGCGAGCAGCACCGCGGCGGGCCAGGCGTCCGCGGTCAATCCGTTGCGGTCGCCGATGAGCGGGGAGTCCAGGAACGGGAGGATCAAGGCAACCGCCGCGGCTGCGGCAGAAGCGACGAGAGTGAGGCGCGCCAGGTGCACCGGGTCAGTCGTCGTCGATCTCGATGACGCCGCCCTCGATCGAGAGGACCCGCACGATCGAGTCGATATGCCATCCGTGGTCCTCGAGCCGGGCCCTCCCTCCCAGGAACGCCTTCTCGATGGCGAAGGCGAAGCCGACGACGTCGCAGCCGGCCTCCTCTGCGATCTGGCCGAGCGCCGCGGCGGTTCTGCCGCCCGAGAGGAAATCGTCGACGATGGCGACTCGCGTACCGGGATCGAGCATCTTGCGGGACACCTCGACCCGATACTCGATGCCCTTCGTCGGCGACACCACCTCGCGGGAGAACGAGTATCGGTTCCCGGTGCCGAGGAACTTCTTGGCGTAGACCATCGGGAGCCCCAACTCGAGCGCACAGGCCAGAGCAGGCGGAATCCCGGATGCCTCGGCGGTGAGGATCAGACCCGGCTGGCGGGGCGCCAGGCGTTTCGCCAGGTGCTGTCCGAGCGATCGCATCACGTCCGGGTCGACGCGATGATTCAGGAACTGGTCGACGAGTATGAGCGAGCCGTCGATGGTGGCGAGCCTCGCCACCGCTTCCCGGAGGTCCACGCCGGAATCGTAACGGCTATTCGCCCGCGCACCACAGGCACGTCGCCGGTAGCATGCCCCGCCCGATGAGCCCCCGTCGACGCACCGCAACGGATCAGGCGAGCGAGGCTCCCCCCGCCGAGCTGCGGAGGAAGGCGCGCCTGGTGCTCTCCCGTCTCAGGAGGCGCTACCCGGAGATGCGGACCGCACTCGACTACCGGGATGCCTGGCAGCTCCTCGTCGTGACCGTACTGTCTGCTCAGACCACGGACGAGAACGTCAACCGGGTGGCCCCCGAGGTGTTCCGACGATGGCCGACTCCTCATGAGCTCGCCGAGGCGAACCCGGAAGACGTCGAGCAAGTCGTGTATTCGACCGGGTTCTACCGGCAGAAGACGAAGTCGATCATCTCGCTGGCTGCCGACCTGGTCGAGCAGTTCGGAGGCGAGGTACCCCGCGACCTCGAAGCGATGACCAAGCTGCGCGGCGTCGGCAGGAAGACGGCCAGCGTCGTTCTCGCAGAGGTGTGGGACGATCCGGCCATCGCGGTCGACACCCACGTGCGCAGGCTCACGAACCGCCTCGGACTCACCGAGCACGCCAACCCGGTCAAGATCGAGGCCGACCTCCGCTCCCTGTACCCGGAGAAGGACTGGTCCGGGATCTCGATGCGGTTCATCCAGTTCGGCAGGGACATCTGCGACGCCCGCGAGCCGCGGTGCTGGGAGTGCCCGCTCGCAAACATCTGCGACTACGAGGACAAGACACCTCGCCCGGCGCGATGAGGCGCTGGATCGCCGTCGGCAAGACGGCGCACGACGCCGAGATCGTTCGGCTCGCCTTCCCGGCGCTCGGCGCCCTGGCAGCCGACCCGCTCGTCTCGCTGGTGGACACCGCCTTCGTCGGGAGGCTCGGGGCGCAGCCGCTCGCTTCGCTCGGGTTGGCGACCGCCGTGTTCGGCGTGGCGTTCGCGCTCTTCATCTTCCTCGCCTACGGGACGACCCCGCTCGTGGCGGGCGCCGTCGGGCGCGGCGACGAACGGCTCGCCGGGCGCTTGACGGCCGGGGCGGTGGCGGTCGGGCTGGCGATCGGGGTTGCCGCCCTCATCGTCGTCGAGGCTGCCGCCGTGCCTCTCCTCACGCTCGTCGGAGCGGGCCGGGACACGTTGGGAGACGCAGAGACCTACTTGCGCATCCGGGCGCTGGCGCTTCCGGCGCTCATGGTGATCAACGTCGGCCACGGCGCCTACCGCGGCTTCCAGGACACCAAGACCCCTCTGTTCGTCACTGTGGGTCTGAACCTCGTCAATCTGGTCCTCGATCCGATCCTGATCTTCGGGGCGGGGATGGGGATCGCCGGTGCCGCCATCGCGACCGTGATCGCCCAGTGGCTCGGGGCGCTCTACTTCGGGTTCCTGCTGTTCTCGCGTCATCGCGCCAGGCTCCAGGTCGGTTTTCGCGGGCTGGCGGTGCGCGACCTGCGCCCACTCGCCGGTGCCGGCGCCGCCCTCATCGTGCGGACGGGGGCTCTGCTGGCAACGCTGGCGCTGGCGACCGCCGTCGCCGCGAGGATCGGAATCGTCGAGGTAGCCGCCCACCAGGTGGCGGTGAACCTGTGGATATTTCTCGCCCTCGTCGTCGACGCGCTCGCCATCGCCGGCCAGGCGATGATCGGGCGGCACCTGGCAGCAGGGGACACCCCGTTGGCGCACCTGATCGCCACCCGGCTGCTCTATCTCGGCCTGTTGGGCGGTGTCGGCCTTGCCCTCGTGCTGGCGGTGGCGGCGCCATTCCTGCCGAGGGTCTTCACGGACGACGCCGCCACGCTCGCCGCCATCGGGACGGTGTATCCCTTCGTCGTCCTGATGCAGCCCATCAACGCCGTCGTCTTCGTTTGGGACGGGCTCGCCATCGGCGCCCGCAGCTTCGACTACCTGGCTGGTTCGATGGTCGTGTCGGCGGCAGCCGCATCGGCGGTGCTCCTGCTCGTCAGACCGCTCGGGTGGCCGCTCGCCGGCGTGTGGCTCGGCATCATGGTGCTGATGCTGACCCGGGCGGTGACACTGGCGCGCTGGCATGCTCGTGGCCCGCTCGCGATCTGACGAGGTCCATCCCCCTCGTCTCCGGCAGCTTGAGCACGAGCCCCATCGAAAGGACGAGGCCGAAGCCGAGCAAGGAGATGGTCCACGACAGCCCGATCCTGTCGACGATCGAGGCTCCGACGGCGAATCCGCCGATGGCACCGATGATGGCGACGTTCGAGATCCATCCTGCGCTGGCGCCCCTCACCCTCGTCGGGAAGAGCTCTGATCGGTGGGCGGCGAACGAGGGTGTGAGCATCGTCGCACCGAAGGTGGCCAGAAAGATCGCAGGCGCCAGCAACCAACCGCTGTCGAGCGTGTAGAAGCCGATTCCCCCCGCCAAGCCGAGGCCGAGTGCGATCACGGACGTCGGTCTCCTTCCCATCGAATCGGCGAGCCTCCCGCCGACGAGCAGACCGACGGACCCGACGCCGCTGAAGACGATCAGCAGGAAGCGAGCCGCTCCGGTTCCCCACTCGAGGTCTTCGATGAGTCGCTCGAGGACGAAGTCGAACGCCGGGGCGGCGAACGCCGCCGTGAAGAAGGCGATGGCGGCGAGGGGCCAGAAGTGTTTGTCGAGGCCTGCCGCCAGGGCCTTGCCGAATGGCACCGGCGTGGCGTATTGGACGTACGCCCGGCTCTCCGGCAGGAAGCGATTGAGGAGAGGAACGATGAAGAAGCCAATGGCTGCGAGACCGAAGAGGATGCGCCACGAGTCGGGGCTGCGGTCGGCGACCGGCAGGAGCAGCAGCCCGAGCCCGACGCCCATCGACCCGGCCAGTGCTGGAACTCCGAGCCCGAGGGCGCGCTGTCCGGGGTTCAGCTCCTCGGCGAGGATCACGACCGACAGCGCCGCCACAGCCACGAATGCGAGGCGCGTGATCGACTGCGAGATCGTGAAGCCGACAACCCCCGGCAATATCGCGGTCGCCACGTTGCCGACCGGCAGCAGCGCGAAGGCGAGGAGGAACGGCTTGCGCCTGCCGAGGCGATCGGCCGTGATCGCGAAAACGACACCCAGGAGTGACGCCGCCCTCGTGATCGCGAAGACGGTGAACATCCCGCCCTCGCTGAGCTCGAGCGACGTGCGCACGAACACCAGCGTGTGCGACATGGTCGATGCCGCCAGCCCGCCCACGAAGGTCACCAGCGACATCAAGAAGAGGACGCGACGGTCTCGGAGCGTGAACGATGGTGGGCTCGACATGCCTGCCGTCACGACCGACCCCATCCGTTCGTTTCCCGGCTCCTCATCCGGTGCGGGAGCCTAAACGGTGCGGAGCTCATCCACCGCTGATCCTCATTCCCTGGCGGGGTGCATAGGCTGCGCTCGGAATGACCGGCCGGTCCCTCCGGCCGGTCCGCGCCGTCGCCGGCAGAGGAGGTGAGGTCGATGGCGGACGCCACCATCATTGCTGCCGTGTTCGCCGGCGCGGCGTCGTTCCTGTCGCCGTGCGTCCTTCCCCTGTTGCCCGGCTACCTCAGCTTGATGTCGGGATACTCGGTCACCCAACTGTCCGAGGGTGACGTCTCGTTGTGGCGAGTGTCGAGATCCGCGCTGTTGTTCATCGCCGGGTTCACGGCCGTGTTCGTGTTCATCGTCGGGGCGGCGGCCACGACGATCGGTCGACTCCTCAACGAACCGGGCTTCGCACGGGGAGCAGGCGTCGTCGTGATCGCCATGGGGATCTTGATCGCGGTGACGGCCATCTGGACCCCGTCGTTCCTGCTCCCGCTGATGAAGGAGCGCCGCGTCGAGGTGACACCCTCTCGCCTCGGCGCTTTCGGTCCGCCCGTCATGGGGGCCGCCTTCGCTTTCGGCTGGACCCCGTGCTTGGGACCGTTCCTGGCGGCGATCTTCACGCTGTCCGCCACGGCGGACACGGCGGGCCGCGCCATGGTGCTCCTCTTCTTCTACTCGCTGGGCCTCGGGGTGCCCTTCCTGCTCTCGTCACTCCTGCTTGCGAGGGCGTTCAGTGCCTTCAGCTTCGTGAAGCGGTTTCTCACGCCTGTCACGGTCGCGTCGGGCGCCCTGCTCGCCCTCTTCGGGGTTCTGCTCGTCACCGATCGGATCGTCGAGCTGAACGCCTTCTTCAGCAGGCTCCTCATCGACCTCGGCCTCGATGGGCTGGCGGACGTCTGAATGCTCGACGGGGCGGGCCGGCTCTCCACCTAACCTTCCTTTGTGGACACCACGATCTCGGAACGGCGATTCGTCGAGCTGGCAGCCCGCCATCCCGTGGTGCCCGTGTCCGTCGACATCCTCGGCGATCGCGAGACGCCGGTCACCGTGTTCGAGAAGCTCGTCGGCGACGAGGACGGGTTCCTCCTCGAGTCGGTCGAGGGCGGTGAGCGCTGGGCGCGATGGTCGTTCGTCGGGTGGGACCCGGCCTTCACGCTCGTCTCCCACGACGGAGTGTGCCGTATCGAGGGCAACGGCCCGGCCGTTCCCGACGGTGACCCGCTGGCCGTCCTGGAGCAGCTGCTGGGCGCTCATTCGATCCCCGGTCTCGAAGAGTTGGGCCTCGCCGAGGAGGGAGCCCCGCTCTACGCCGGGGCGGTCGGCTATCTGGCGTACGACATGGTCCGGTACGTCGAGCATCTGCCGGGGCGCCCTCCCGACGATCGCGGTCTGCCCGAGATGGTCTGGCAGTTCGTCGGCGCCCTTGCCGTGGTCGACCGGTTCCGTCAGACCGTCAGGCTGGTGCGCAACGTGTTCGTGGGTGACGACCCGGCGGCCGACTACAGACGCGCCGTCGCCGACCTGGAAGAGTCGGTTCGGCGGCTCGGGAAGGGCACCCCATACGAGGCGAAGCACCGACCTGCCTTCGGCGCGGTGTCGCAACCGAGATCGAACGTGACGAGAGCCGAGTTCGAGACGGGCGTGCGCCGCGCCATCGAGCACATCAGGTCGGGCGACGCCTTCCAGATCGTTTCGTCGCTTCGGCTCGAGGTCGACTTCGCGGGCGACGTGTTCGCCGTGTACCGCGCCCTGCGGCTCGTGAACCCTTCGCCGTTCATGTTCTTCGTGCGCCACGGCGGATTGACGATCGCCGGATCGTCTCCCGAGCTGATGACGAGAGCCAGGGATGGCCGGGCAACATCCCGCCCCATCGCCGGGACACGGCGCCGCGGAGCCACCCCAGACGAGGACCTGGCGCTGGAGAACGAGCTCATCGGGGACGCCAAGGAACGGGCCGAGCACGTCATGCTCATCGACCTCGCCCGGAACGACCTCGGGCGGGTGTGCGAGTTCGGGACGGTGACGGTCGACGAGCTGATGGTGATCGAGCGCTACTCGCACGTGATGCACATCGTGAGTGGTGTCTCCGGGCAGCTGCGCGATGACGTCGGACCTGTCGACCTCCTGCGTGCGACGTTCCCGCACGGCACCGTGTCCGGAGCTCCCAAGGTGAGAGCCATGGAGTTGATCGACGAGCTCGAGCCGACAGCTCGCGGCCCGTACGCCGGCGCCGTCGGCTACCTCGACTTCTCGGGGAACGTCGACACGGCCATCGCCCTCCGCACCCTGGTGCTGGCGAACGGGAAAGCGTGGGTGCAAGCCGGAGCAGGGATCGTGGCCGACAGTGAGCCGGCGGCCGAGTACGACGAATGCATGAACAAGGCTGCCGCGGCTCTCGCCGCGGTCGAAGGAGCGGCCGATGTCTGAGGCGGCCACCGCGGCCCCCGAGACGTTCGGGGACGTGACGGGGGAGTACCTCGCCATGAAACGAGCAGCGGCGCTCGTCGAGGGCCGCCTCGAGGTCACCCGCGTCACCGGCCCCGACACGGTGCGCTTCCTCGACGGTCTCTTGTCGCAGGCGATCGAGCCGCTCCCGGCCGGCGGTGCCGCCCGTTCGCTGCTGCTGGCACCACAGGGCAAGCTCCGGGCCATGCTGTGGGTGCTGCGAGCAGGCGACGGGGTCCGCCTCGTCTCCGATGGGGGGCGCGGCGAGGTCGTGCGCAACGACCTCAACCGCTTCAGGATCCGCGTCGACGCCACCGTCGAGGCGGGCACCCCTGTTGTCGAGGTGTGGGGGCCCGCCGGCGCCGACGTGCTCGCCGAGGCGGGGCTGGCTGCGCCGGCGTCCGGCACCTGGCAGGAGGAGGGCGGCATGGTCGCCAACCTGCCGCTGCTGTCGTCGTCTCTGCCGAGATTCGTCGTCGACGCCGCCCACGCCGAGTGCATCATCTCGGCGGGAGCGGTGCGGGCCGGATCGCTGGCTGTCGACGCGGTACGCATCGAGGCGGGCGAGCCGGCTGTCGGCGTCGACGTCGACGAGACGACGATCCCGCAAGAGGCGGGCGTGGTGGCTGCTTCGGTCGACTTCACCAAGGGCTGCTACCTGGGCCAGGAGCTCGTAGCCAGGATCGACTCGCGGGGGCACGTCAACCGGCACCTGAGGGGACTCGTCATCGCCGAGAACGTGATACCTCCTCTCGGAGCGGAAGTGGTCGCCGACGGCAAGGAAGTCGGGACTCTCACGTCTACCGCCGAGTCTCTCGACCTGCGTGCCCCCATCGCCTTGGCGCTCGTGCGCCGCGAGGTCGAGCCCGGTGCGGTGGTTGACATCGTCTGGCAGAGGGGACACGTCAAGGCGCACGTCCGCGCCCTTCCCCTCGTCGGTTGATGCAGGGGCGCCTGTGACCATGCACGTGCGGATGCGACGCCGACTGCTCGCCATCGGGCTCGCCGCCACCGTGCTGGCCGGATGCTCCGGATCGACGGAAGGCAAGTTCGGGGGGGACCTCTACGCGACGTCGTGCGCACGGTGCCACGCCCCAGACGGCGCCGGAGGCATCGGCCCGCCGCTGGGCCCCGGTTCGGAGGCCTCAGACCTCACCGACGCCCAGCTTCGCGAGACCGTGCGGGTCGGGCCGGGAACGATGCCGTCGTTCGCCAGGCTCAGCGACGCCCAGCTCGACAGCCTCGTCGAGTTCATCCGATCGCTCGATTGACCTCTCCCGGCGGGGAGCAATCTCGGCGGCCGGTACGATTCCGCCCGTGCTGACTCCGATCCTGGAATCGACCAGGGCAAGGCTCGCCTCGCTCGGCCTCGTGGTGGGCGAGCTTCGTTCGCGGGCGGCGTCGACCGGTCCGGCCCGTCCCTTTGCGGCAGCCCTCGAGGCGCCGGGCCTCCAGGTGATCGCCGAGATCAAGCGCCGCTCGCCCTCTGCCGGCCCGATCGATCTCGATCTCGACGCCGTCGCCCAAGCGAGGGAGTACGAGGCCGGTGGCGCGGCCGCCATCTCGGTTCTCACGGAACCGGAGTACTTCGGCGGCTCGCTCGACGACCTGGTGGCGGTGCGCCGCGCCGTCTCGTTGCCTGTCATACGCAAGGACTTCACCCTGGACCCGGTCCAGGTCTGGGAGGGGCGGGCGGCAGGGGCAGATGCGATCCTTCTGATTGTTGCCGCCCTCGGCGACGCCGACCTCGCCCGGCTCCTCCAGGAGGCGCACGCCGCCGGGGTCGCCGCCCTCGTCGAGGTGCACACCGAGGACGAGGCCCGCAGGGCGGTTGCTGCGGGAGCGACGCTCATCGGAGTGAACAACCGGGACCTCGCCACCTTCAGGACCGACCTGGCGACCGCCGAGCGTGTCGCCGCCGCCCTCCCGGAGCGGGCGACGCTGGTCGCCGAGAGCGGGGTCGCCGACGAGGAGGGAGCCGCCCGCATGGCGGCCGCCGGGTACGACGCCATCCTGGTCGGCGAGGCTCTCGTGAGGTCTGGCGACCCTGCCCGCCTCATCGCCGGCCTGCGCGCCGCCGGATCGTGACGGTCCCCCGATGACCTGGGTCAAGGTGTGCGGGCTGACCTCGAGAGGCGACGTTCTCTGCGCGGCGGCCGCCGGAGCAGACGCACTCGGCTTCAACACCATCCCGGCCTCGCCACGCCGGGTGGACGAGCGCGCCATCGCCCGGCTCATCGACGGTGTCGACGTCGCCTCGTTCCTCCTCACCGCCGACCTCGGGGTGGAGGAGGTGCTTTCGGCGGCCGGTTCGTGCGGCGTCACCGGTATACAGCCATACGGAGATGGCGCCGCGGAGGTCGCCGAGGCCGCGGCACGCGCCGGATACGAGGTGCTGTTGCCGGTGCGCCCTTCGCCGGGTGTCGTGGCGGCGCCTCCATCGCCGGGTGCCCGCTTCCTCTTCGACACGCCTGGGGGCGTCCTCGGCGGTAGCGGGGAGGCCTTCGACTGGTCGCTGGTCGCCGAGGAGGATCACGGTTTCGTCCTGGCGGGAGGGCTCGGGCCCGACAACATCGGACGGGCGGTGAGGGCGGTGAGACCCTGGGGCGTCGACGCCGCCAGCCGCCTCGAGGCCGGTCCGGGCGTCAAGGACCCCGTTAAGGTGGCTGCCTTCATCGAGAGGGCGAAGACGGCATGACGCTCATCCGCCCGGACGAACGGGGCAGGTTCGGAGATTTCGGAGGGCGTTTCGCGCCGGAGACGTTGATGCCGGCCCTCATCGAGTTGGAGACCGCCTTCGAGGAGGCGTGGGGCGACGACGACTTCAAGGCGGAGTTCGAACGCCTCCTCAGCCACTTCGTCGGGAGGCCGACCCCGGTGTACGAGGCGGCGAGGCTCTCGGAGCAGCTCGGCCTGCGACTCATCCTCAAGCGCGAGGACCTCGCCCACACCGGGGCGCACAAGATCAACAACACGATGGGCCAGGCGCTGCTCGCCAAGAGGATGGGCAAGCCGCGCATCATCGCCGAGACAGGAGCGGGCCAGCACGGCGTCGCCACCGCCACCGCCTGTGCCCTGTTCGGGCTGGAGTGCGCCGTCTACATGGGCGCCAAGGACATCGAGCGCCAGGCGCTCAACGTCTACAGGATGAAGCTCCTCGGTGCCGAGGTGGTGCCCGTCACCAAGGGGGCGGCGACGCTCAAGGACGCGGTGTCGGAAGCGATGCGCGACTGGGTCGCCACGGTGGAGACGACCCACTACATCATCGGATCGGTCGTCGGGCCCCACCCGTTCCCATGGATGGTGCGGGAGTTCCAGAAGGTGATCGGAGAGGAGCTCCGGCAACAGCTCGACGGATCGTCTCCCGAGCGTCCACGGCCCGACGTCATCGTGGCGTGCGTCGGTGGAGGCTCGAACTCGATGGGTGTCTTCTACCCGTACTCGGGGAGCGGGGTCGACCTCGTCGGTGTCGAAGCGGCAGGCCACGGCATCGAAACCGGCGAGCACGGAGCGTCGCTCGTCGCCGGCTCACCGGGAGTCCTCCACGGTGCCCGGACGTACATGCTCCAGGACGAAGCCGGCCAGGTGCTCGAGGCTCATTCGATCTCGGCCGGGCTCGACTATCCGGGCGTTGGGCCGGAGCACTCGTACTTCCGCGACACCGGGATCGCACGGTACGTGGCGGTGACCGACGACGAGGCCGTGGCTGCGTTCCACCTGCTCGCCGAGACGGAAGGGATCATCCCGGCTCTCGAGTCGGCGCACGGCCTGGCGTGGATCGTCAAGGAGGCGAAGTCGCTGGGCGGCAGGACGGTCGTCCTCAACCTCTCCGGCCGCGGCGACAAGGACGTCCAGCAGGTCTCGGCGTTCGATGGCTGACACCGGGGCGGCGCAACTCGGCGCTCTGTTCGCGGCGGCACGCGCCGACGGCCGGGCGGTCCTGCTTCCCTACATGACGGCCGGGCTTCCGAGCCCGGCGGAGTCGCTCGGAATCTTCAC
>DASWKR010000007.1 GCA_036396535.1 Acidimicrobiia bacterium
CGACGCCAACCGGCTGCGCGGCAAGACGATCGGCTCCCCCACCCTGGTGCTCTGGGGCGAGCGCGACCGTGCGCTCCGCCGGGACCTGGCGCTGCGGCTCGACAGCCAGTTCACAGCCCCGCCGCGCAAGGTGTTCTTCCCAAACGTCGCCCACTGGCTCATCGAGGACCGCTCGGATGAAGTTGCCCGGCTGGTGATCGAGTTCCTCAACGAAGGCCGCCAAGCGGGATGAAGAGAAGCCCCAGCGGATCGCTCTGAAGGACCTCGGCATCGGCTTAAGTCGGCAGACAGCATCCGGTAAAGCGCCGTGTCGATCGTGGCAGGGTGCCCAAAGTCCGGGACGCCATCCGCCTCGTGGAATCCCACGGGTGGTACTGGGTTCGAACCCGTGGCAGCCACCGACACTATCGGCATCAATATCGGTCTGGTGTTGTAACCATCGCTGGCAAGAGGAGTCAGCAGGTGCCGGTGGGGACGTGGCGAAGTATTCTCAAGCAGGCGGGAATTGATCCGAGGGAGCGTTAGTGCAGTACGCAGTCGTCTTTGAGAAAAGCGGGAATGGGTACGCGGCCTACGTCCCGGATCTGCCTGGCTGTGTCGCGGCCGCACGGACACGCCGCGAAGTGGAGTCGCTCATCGAGTCCGCTATCCGGGAGCACCTCGCTCTCATGCGCGAGTACGGGGATCCGATCCCCAAGCCCACCACCTGGGTCCATCAGGTGGAAGTCGCGTAACGGGCGGACTCGGCGGCTAGTCCTCGCCGATGTCCTCGTTCCAGATCTCGGGATGAGCGGCGATGAACTCGCGCATGAGCTCCATGCACTCCGCGGAGTCGAGGTTGACGACCTCGACCCCCCGTGCCCGCAGGTAGTCCTCGCCGCCCACGAACGTGCGGTTCTCGCCCATCACCACCCGCGGGATGTCGTACAGGAGGATGGCGCCGCAGCACATGTCGCACGGCGACAGGGTGGTGTACATGGTGGCCTGCCGGTACACCGCCGCCGGAAGGCGGCCGGCGTTCTCGAGGGCATCGGTCTCGCCATGGCGGATGGCGCTGTTCTGCTGAACCCTCCGGTTGTGGCCGACGCCCAGTACCGTGCCGTCATCGGCAACCAGCGCCCCACCGATGGGCACGCCGCCCTCCTTGCGGCCAATCCGGGCCTCGGCGATGGCAAGGGCCAGGAACTCGTGGTCACGGTCGCGGATGGTCATCCCGGAGATCCCTCGTCTGAAGACGTGGCGTCGTGGACCGCACGTTCGGAGTCGGTATGGTCGGGCTCGGCTGTTTCGGACTCGGCGCTATCGGACTGGGCAGTATCCGACCCGGAGGTGTCGGTCTCGACTGATGAGGGCTCGGCAGTATCGGTCGAGGTTGCCTCGTCCGCAGCGGTGTCGGTGTCGGCCGCTTCGGTTTCGGTGCCTCGACGGCGACGACGCCGGACCAGGACAGAGCCGCCTCCAATGGCACCGGCAGCCAGCACGACGCCTCCCAGCCGCAGCCCGCCAGAGAGGGCGGCGCCCTCTGCGGTCTGCACCGTATCCTCCGCGTTGGCGATCGCGGTATCGAAGTCTGCGGCCACCAGATCCTCCACCGCGGCACTCGCCGAGGCGTCAAGGTCTTCGCCGATTAGGCCAATCGCTTCGATCGGGTTCCGATCGATTTCCGCGGC
>DASWKR010000008.1 GCA_036396535.1 Acidimicrobiia bacterium
GTCTCGGCGTTCGATGGCTGACACCGGGGCGGCGCAACTCGGCGCTCTGTTCGCGGCGGCACGCGCCGACGGCCGGGCGGTCCTGCTTCCCTACATGACGGCCGGGCTTCCGAGCCCGGCGGAGTCGCTCGGAATCTTCACAGCCATGGCGGACGCGGGAGCCGACGGGTTCGAGGTCGGG
Organism: Acidimicrobiia bacterium; assembly: GCA_036396535.1. Lineage (NCBI taxonomy): Bacteria > Bacillati > Actinomycetota > Acidimicrobiia > Acidimicrobiia bacterium. The sequence continues at coordinate 182 of DASWKR010000008.1, forward strand.
ATCCCGTACTCTGATCCTCTCATGGACGGGCCGACGATCCATGAGGCAGGGCTGCGCGCCATCGACGCCGGGACAGCCCTCGACACGGCGCTCGGGATCGTCGAGGACGTCGTGGCCGGCACCCGCAAACCGGTCGTCGTGATGACGTACGTCAACCCCGTGCTCCGAGTCGGGCCTGAGACCTTCGCGGCGTGGGTGCGCGACGCCGGTGGGTGCGGGGTCATCGTCGCCGACATGCCCGCCGAGGAGTCCTACCCCTTCGAGGACGCCTTCACGGCGGCCGGGCTCGGCACGGTGCTGTTCGTCGCACCGACGACCGACGACGCTCGGCTGGCAGAGATCGCTGCTCACCGGCCGGCGTTCCTCTATGGGGTCGCCGAGTTGGGAGTCACCGGTGAGAGGGCAGTCGTCAGCTCACGGGCGGCCGCGCTCGCCCATCGAGTCCACGCAGTCACCGACATCCCCCTCGTCCTCGGGGTCGGCATCTCGACGCCGGAGCACGCCCGCGCTGCCGCCGCGGTGGCGGACGGCGTGATCGTCGGGTCGGCACTCGTGCGCCGGGTGCTCGACGCCCCGGACGGTGCCGCCGCAGCAGAGGAGCTCGCCAAGGCGGTGTCCGCTCTGGCGGCAGCCGTCGGCGGCGTTCGGGGAGTGACTAAGTAACTAGTCACCTCGAAGGTTCTGGAAACCCTTCTCCCCAAACAGCGGTCCTTCGACCATCCTGCGCCCCAGGTGGGGAGAAGATCGCTACCCCTTCGGCGGTTCGATCTCCAGGTCGCGAGGGCCTGCCGCACCGACCGGTACGAACGCACCACACCCAAGGACGGCAGGCCCTCGCACAACTCGACGGTGCCCGGGTTGCACTCGGGCCTGTTGCGCGCCGCCGACCCACGGCAGAATGAGGCGTGGTGGAGCATCACCCGTGAAGCGAGTTGTTGTTGTCGCGGCAGGCGTGGCGGTACTCGTCGCCGCCTGGCTGATCTTGCGACCGTCGGCGGACGAGCGGTCGGCTCGGGACGACGCCGCAGCCGTCAGCGCCGCGGTGGCCGGGTACGTCGTCGAGCACGACAGGCTGCCACGGCTGAGCGTGACGACTTTGGTGTCCAGCGGTGGCGACACGCTCTGGGGCGCCGACTTCCTGGTGGAGTCTCTGCACGTCCCGAGGGCCGATCCCACCGAGGCTCGCATCCTCTTCATCGTGGGTGAACCCGAAGGCTGGTGCGTCGAAGCGTTGTACACCCCGGCGGGGTCGTTCTTGGATGCCTCGCCGTCGGCGTGGGTGGCGGCCAGAGGCGAGCGCGGCGACGTCGGCCGCGTCGTGGATGGTCGCTGCGGCGACGAGTACGTGCTCGTGCTGTCAGCAGTGTCCGTCGACGATGTTCTCGAGCCGGGAAGCATCATCGACGCCGTGAGCGCTCCGACGGGTACGTGCCTCACAGGCATTCTCGATGACGGCCGCTCGACGGGACCGCTCGAGGTGGCCGAATGCGGCGGCGAGCACTTCGCCGAGATCTACCACTCCGGGGAGGCGGCGGAGGCCGACTATGGGCGGTTCCAGGACTCCGCGGCCCGGTTGTGCGCCGCAGCCTTCCCGTCCTTCGTCGGAGTCCCTCAGAACCTGTCGGCGTTCTATGCCGAGGCGTTCACCGTCAGCGACGTGCAATGGCAGGCCGGCGCCCGAGCGTTCAACTGCGTGTTGTTCCTGGGTGCCGACGACTACCCGCTGGTCGGGTCGGCCCGCGACAGCTGGCGCTGACGCGCCCGACGGGACTGTCCGCCGGGGGGGCCCCGGTGGCCGGGCCGGGCTGGTGAGCAGGCGCCGCCCTCGTTCGCGGGTGGGCGGCTGATCCACCAGAGTCTGGGAATGAGCCGATACCGGGCACCGGGAAGGGGACTCGAACCCCACGGGCTTGCGCCCAACGGATTTGAGTCCCGCCTCCGGGCCGACCGACGAGAGAAACGCCTGGCACGTCTCATGCGTCACGCATTCGCCGCGCAACTGCCCACCGACAACACACAGTGACCACCACCCCGATCTGCGCTCGATGCGCTCTCGACTTCCATGCCCGGACAATGGCATAGTTATGGCATGCCACGGGTACGAGTCAGCACCACCGTCGATTCGCAGTTGCTCGACGAAGCGCGGCGCCTGCGCGGTGTCAACGACGCCACCCTCCTCGACGAGGCTCTTGCCGCGTTGCTGGCTCAGAGTCGGGCAGCTGAGATCGATGCCGCGTACTCAGGGTACGACGACCATCCACTCGATGAACCCGACGCCTGGGGCGACCTCGCATCCTTCCGTGAGGCTGCCGCCTCCTCGTGACACCGTTGCCCACTCGCGGAGAGGTGTGGTGGTGCGTGCTTGCGGAAGTCTCGCGCCGTCCGGTCGTGGTGCTCTCGCGGGATGCGGCCATCCCCCGATTGCGACGTGCGCTGGTCGCACCGTGCACCACCACCATCCGTGGGCTGGCGAGCGAGGTCGTCCTGGAGGCGGGGGATGATCCGGTTCTCCTCCGCTCGGCCGTCAACCTCGACTCGGTCGAGAGTGTCTCGGTGGCTGCCTTGACGGACCGTCTCGGCCGACTTGCGGACGACCGGATGCGAGAGGTGTGCGCCGCCCTCGCGGTGGCCGTCGATTGCCCCCGCTGACACACCCGCTCTCAGGCGGTAAAGGTACCGGGCCTCGGCTGCTCGGGCCCGGAGTAGCCGTCCTCCCAGGGGAACCGGTCCTCGTCGTCGCAGTAGCCCAATTGGAGCACCGGCACTGAACCGGCGCGCCGCCGGCGGTAGAAGCGGTTGGCGTCAAAGGCGATCGCACCCGGGTTGGGAACGGTCTCCGGGATGAGGTGGTGGGGCCACTGCGGCAGGGAGACCAGCCGGTCGGGGATGAGGTCCTCTCCGCTCCGGATCCGTTCGCCGAGGGCATTGAGGACCGACATGGCCGTCTCCGGTGCAACGCCGAAGATGAGCAGCTCCGGATGGGCGAGCCCGAAGAGCCCGACGGTGTAGGCGAAGGCAGGGCCGTCGTCCGGCGGGCACTCGCATCCGGGGACGTTGCAACCGCCGCCCACGTATCGGATCATCCAGCCGTGGCGGCGCACCACGGTCCTCATCTGGGCGTCCTCTTGGTCGATCCAGGCCCTGGTTCTGGCATCCATCGGCGATCTCCCCGGTCGAGCGGCACCGATACCAACGTACCGGCCCTCACCGACAGGAACGGAGATCGCGTTCTGGCGTGACGCAGCCGGCCACAGCCGACCCGGTTGCGCAAGCAGCGGAGTGTCAGGCTTCTTGTGTCCGGTCGGGTGACTCATGCAGATAAGACCCGCGGGCGCCCGGGTGGTCGAGGACCGGCGAATGGCTCATGGGCTGGTGGGAGCGAGTTGGGGGCCGCCAGGACAATCCGAGGGTGGAGACATTCTCGGGCCGAGCGGGCGGCATGGGTCTATAGCCTGGTCTGCCGAGCCTTCGACCCACAGTTGGAGCGCCGCACCAAGCCGGAACCAGTCGCGGAATTTTGGTGGGCGTGCCAGTTGGCCTTCGGGCACCCGATCCCAATCGACGTAGCCGACGTTGACGGGGACACAGGTTGTCTCCTGGCGGACCGTCTCGATGATCTCGTCGGCAGTCACCGCCGATGTGGGATACTCGACGAGCCATCCGTCACGTCCATCCACGAGACAACTCAACGCGTGAAAGGGACCGGCGTCGAGGAACACGAACGCGGCTATCGAGACCGACACAGTGAAGAGGAGCGCCGCGGCCGAGAGGCGCCAGATGCGTTGGGCCATTGCCTCATCCTATGGGCGGGCTGCGCGTGCGGCGATCGCTGTCCCCTGAGGTCGGTCAGAGGAACGGCCAAACCCACTGGCCACGCTGGGTACCGGGAGGGGGACTCGAACCCCCACGGGCTTGCGCCCAACGGATTTTGAGTCCGTCGCGTCTACCGATTTCGCCATCCCGGCGAGGACCCGATGATAGGAGCGACCGTAGAATCGCCGGTGTGGGGAGGCTCGAGCGCAAGCTGCTCCGGATCGTCGACAGGCAGGCCGCACTGCGAGAGTCGGAACGCCTCGTCGCCGAGGAGCTCTCGATCCATCGACACCTCGACGACGATGCGAGGCGCGACGCCGCCGTCAGCGAGTCGCCGCTCGATCGCGCCGACGCCCGCGAGACGGCCGCCGATGTGCGTCGCTTCGAGGACCATCTCGCCCGGCTGCAGGCGGAGCAGCAGCGCCTCGAGGCGAGGCGGCGCAAGTTGGTGGCGCGGCTGCGGGACTGAGTGGGCGCGCTAGTCCGGTTGTGCGCGCAGAAAATGGCCTCCAGATCCTTGGTCGCCCCGTCGATCATCCCTCAGGCCGCATTCGGCATCACACGGGCGAGAAGGGCCTGATGAACAGGATCATCGATCAGCTTGCTGGTCACCAGAGACGGCGGTTCGAGCGCGGGACCACGATTCTCGAGTTCACCATCGTCGCCTCGCTCCTCTTCTCCATGCTCTTCGGGATCATCGAGTTCGGGCTCGCTTTTCGCGACCGGCTGACGATATCGAACGCAACCCAGAACGCCGCCAGGGTCGGGGCGGCCCGGGGCGACGACGCCGACGCCGACTTCGAGATCCTGAAGGCGATGGAGTCCTCGCTCTCCAACCTCCCGAACACCGGCATCCAGATCGTGAAGTTCGTCGACGTGTTCAGGGCCACGACTGCCGGACTGCCCGCGTCCGGATGCCCTGGTGCGGCATGCAACCGGTACACGTACACGCCGGGTGGTCCGGGGTGTGACTGGAACCCGTGCCCCGACCCGGACGCCGGCTACTCGGGATGGCCGTGGAATCCCTCCTCGCGCGACGTTGCCCTCCCCGACCTGGAGGTCCTCGGGGTTCGGACCACGTTCTCGCACAACTGGATCACGGGCGGCCTCATCCCCCTGCCGAACGTCGACTGCACGGGCGCGCCGGGCACCTCATGCTGGGTCGACATCGCTCTGTTCAGGCAAGAGCCGCAGGTGTTCGAGCCATGAGCCGGCTCGCCTCGGGGCGTGAAGGATCCGAAGGCGAGAAGGGGACCGACAAGGAGCGAGGAGCGACGCTCGTGCTCGCCTCGCTCACGATCGTCGTGCTCCTCGGGATGGCGGGGTTCGCAGTCGACCTGGGGTGGCTCTATCTCAAGGCGAACCAGGCCCTGAAGGCGGCGGAGGCATCCGCCCTCGCCGGGGTCGTCCACATGCCCAAGCCGGGCGCGGTCCCCTGGGGGGCAGGCGCCGAGGCGTGGGACACCGCGGTGGACGTCGCCGCCCGCAACGGCTACACGACGGGATCCGGCACCACCGTGACGCCCAGCGAAGTGCCCGGCCACCCCAACCAGCTCGAGGTCGACGTGGCTACGTCCGTTCCGACCTTCTTCATGCGGATCTTCGGCATCGGGAGCGTGTCGTTCAGCCGCGACGCCATCGCCGAGCACCTCCCACCGCTCAAGATGGGCAGCGACGAGCCGTTCCTCGGCAAGGATCCGACCGACCCTTCTCGCAACACGCACTACTGGCTGTCGGTCAACGGCACGTACACCGGCAAGAACGAGGGTGACCCGTTCTCGACGGTGTGCTACCTCGGATCGGCCGGTCCGGGCGGGCCACCGCCCTATCCGAATCCGGTGCCGGCAGGCTGCAGCGCCACGGGCAATCACGAGTATCGGAACCCTGCGTACTACTTCGCGGTCAATGTCCCGGCCGGGCACGTCGGCACGACGCTGGCAGTCGACGTCTTCGACGGGCCATGGACGGACCCGGCGCTCCAGACCGCCGACTACCACTACCGGTGGGACGTGACGCCGTACGTCACGACCTTCCGCCTCCTCGCGCCCGACCAGACTCCGGACGACCCCAGCGACAACGCGGTCGAGATCTGCCGAGACGACTACCACGCCCTGGGGAGCCCCGGCTACGACCCGTCAGAGGCACAGGTGTGGGACACGCTCTGTACGACGACGGCGGTCGAGGGGACCTACGTCCTCGAGCTCTCGGTCTCGGGGGACACGTACTCCAACAACAAGTTCTCGCTCCGCTCCCGGATCAACGGCTCCACGGCGAACAACGTAGAGATGTGGGGCTTCGGGGCGCTCTCTCTGGCGATGCACGACCCGAACACCAGCCCGGTCTTCAAGATCGTTCGCCTCGACCCGATCTACGCCGGGACATCGCTCGTCGTGGCGCTGTGGGATGCGGGCGACCTCGGCCAGGCGGGGACCCTGACGTTCGGTGGCGCAGTTGCCGGGCTCGAGTGCCGTGTCAGGGAGCTCGACGACCACGGCTCGGTCGTCGCCAACTGGCACGCCGACGACGGGGGCGCCGGTTGTGAGCTCAACATCGCGCCGAACGAGCACAACAACCAGTGGGTCGAGTTCCAGTTCGACGTGCCGACGACATACGCGTGCCCGGCCTCCTGCTGGGCCGATGTCACCTACGCATTCGGTTCGGCGCCCCACGACCGCACGACGTGGACCGCCACCATCCAGGGTGGTCCGGTCCACCTCCTGCCTTGAAAGAGGGGATACCCGGGATGAACGCGCCCAGCGTGGCAATTCGCCACTCAGGAATTGTCCTCCATGTGTCGATAGAAGGTGCAGGCGACCCATTGACGGGCGGGACTTGATGGCGCAAATTCATCGTCGCAAACATGAACACTCTCAGGTAGGGTTGACAACTGTGAGTAGTTTTCCTGGTCGAGAGCGTGACTCTGAGCGCGCATCCGAATCCGGCACCAGCCTCATCGAGTTCACGCTCGTTGCCTCGCTGCTGTTCACCCTCCTGTTCGGGATCATCGAGTTCGGCCTGGCGTTTCGCGACAGACTCACCATCTCGAACGCCTCCCAGGGAGCGGCCCGGGTGGGCTCCTCGCTCGGCGACAACGACGAGTCCGACTTCGAGGTGCTGAAGTCGCTCGAGCAGTCCCTGGGTACGCTCGCCAACTCCGGAATAGACATCATCCGCTTCGTCGACGTCTTCCGGGCAAACTCGAGCGGCAACCCGGTCTCGGGCTGCCCGGGTACGAGCTGCAACCGCTACCTCTACTCACCGGGCTTCGCCCCGAGTTGCGACTGGAACCCGTGCCCCGACCCGTCCGCCGGGTACTCGGGCTGGAGTTGGGCCCCGGCGTCGAGGGACGTGGAGCTCCCCGGGCTCGACGTCATGGGCGTCCGGATCACCTTCAAGCACGACTGGGTCACCGGCGGCTTGCTCCCCCTGCCCAACGTCCAGTGCGACGGCACCGCAGGTGCGACGTGCTGGACAGACGACGCACTGATGAGACTGGAACCACAGGTGTTTGCCCCATGAAACTGATCGAAAGACTCGAGAACCGAATCGCTCCCGTGACGGCGGAAGGCGAAGATGCAGACCCGAAGCAGCGCGGGGCGACGCTGATCCTCGCCACGCTCGTTCTGGTCACCCTCATGGGGATGGCCGGCTTCGCAGTCGACCTCGGCTGGCTGTACCTCAAGACCACCGAGGCTCAGAAGGCGGCCGAAGCGTCGGCGCTCGCCGGCGTCGTGCACATGCCTTACCCTGCCTCGGTCCCGTTCGCGGCGTCCGAAGCGCACGACACGGCCATCGATGTGGCGGCGCGCAACGGGTACACGTCCGGCTCGGGGACCACGGTCACGCCCCAGCCCGTTGCTGGGCGGCCCAACCGGCTCAACGTCCAGGTGGCCACGACGGCGCCGACGTTCTTCATGAAGGTGTTCGGTCTCGACTCGGTGAGCTTCATGCGCGACGCCACCGCCGAGCAGTTGCCCCCCCTGAAGCTCGGCAGCGACGAGCCGTACCTCGGTAGTGACCCGACAGACCCGACGCGCAACCGGTTCTTCTTCGTCGCCATCAACGGCGAGCGCGAGCCGAAGGAGAACGGCGACCCGTTCAGCACGAGGTGCGTCGCAGCCTGCTCGAGCGGCACGCCGAATCCCCAGTACATCGACCCGGCGTACTACTACGCCGTCGAGGTGCCCGACTCCGAGGTCGGCCAGTCGATGAACATCCAGATCTACGACGGGCCCCACTGGAGGAACAACCAGAGCAACTTCCTGGCCGGTAACCCCTTGGCCACCGGCGACCGGGCCGATCCACCGTCCGGTTTCGCCCTCCGGTTCACTCTGTTCGCACCGGACCAGACGCCCGGCAACCCGGCGGACAACCCGGCCATCCCCGGCTGCTCACGCACGTACGGCGAGGCCAGCTCCGGGACGTCGGCGGGTGTGCGCGAGTGGACGTCGGTGTGCACGGTCACGGCCACCAAGGGCCTCTACGTGCTGGCCGTGTCCATCGACGGCAATGGCAGGGCGATCTCCGACTTCTCCATCCGCACCTTGGTCGGCGGCAACCAGAACAGCGGCGTCGACGTGTACGGCCTCGGGGCGATGTCACTCGACATGATCCAGGCGGGCGTCACCGCCAACTTCAAGATCGTCAAGCTCGAGGACATCTATGCGGGCACCCAGCTCGTAATCTCCCTGTTCGACCCGGGTGACATCAGCGGAGGCTTTGCCAATCTGAGCTTCGATGGCGAGGCGGCCGCCTGGGACTGCGGGGTGAGGATCTACAACCACGCCAAGAACCCGATCACCGGGTGGACGGGAGACGACAGTCCAGGCTCGGCGCCTTGTCTGCTCAACACATCCGGGCAGCGGTTCAACAACCAGTGGGTCGAGTTCCGCTTCGACATCCCGAGCACGTACACGTGCGCCATCGACTGCTGGTTGCGGGTGACGTACAACTTCGCCCCGACGGCGACCGTGACAGAGCGCACGACGTGGGGTGCCAGGATCAACGGCCAGCCGATCCACCTGTTGCCCTAGCGGACGGGTTGACGGGCTTGCTTCGGGGCGCACGCCGCGTCGGCGGCGCCGCCGTACACTCGGACGATGCCGAAGATCGCGCTGCTCGACGGTCACAGCCTCGCGTACAGGGCGTTCTACGCTCTCCCTGCCGATCTGGCGACGCCGGCGGGCCAGGTCACGAACGCAGTGTTCGGATTCACCTCGATGCTCATAAAGCTCCTCGGAGACGAGCACCCAGATGCGCTGGCGGTTGCCTGGGACGTCCGGGGTCCGACCTTCCGGACGGAGAGGTACGCCGAGTACAAGGCTCAGAGAGAGGCCCCTCCTGAGCTGTTCAGGGGGCAGCTCCCGCTCATCGACGAGGTGCTCGACTCGCTGAAGATCGCCCAGCTCAGGAAGCAGGGCCTCGAAGCGGACGACATCATCGCAACGCTCACGGCCCAGGCCCGGGCGGCAGGATGGGACGTGATCGTCGTGACCGGCGATCGGGATGCCTTCCAGCTCATCGAGGACGGAGTGACGGTGCTCTACACCCGGCGGGGCATCTCGGACACCGTCAAGGCTGACAGGGCGTGGATCGTGGAGCGATATGGCATCGCTCCCGACCGCTACCGGGACTACGCCGCCTTGCGCGGCGACACCAGCGACAATCTCCCGGGTGTCCCGGGCGTCGGTGAGAAGACGGCCTCCAAGCTCATCCAGTCCTACGGCGACCTCGACGGCGTGTTCGCCCACCTGGATGAGCTGACACCGAGGTTGCGCCAGAACCTGACCGAGGCCAGGGATCAGGTCATGCTGAACCGAGAGCTGATGACGCTCGTCCGTGACGTCACGTTCGGCGACGCCGAAGGCGGCAAAGTCGACATCGAGGCCTTCACGCTGCGCGAGTGGGACCGCGACGAGGTCCGCATGGTGTTCGACGGGTTGGCGTTTCGCACGTTGTGGGATCGTCTCGTCGAGCTGGGGGGACAGGCTGCGGCCGCCGCGGAGTCGATAGACGTCGAGGTGACGACCGCCGTCGACTTGGCAGGTGTCGAGGCACTGCCGCCGGGACCCGTGGTCGTCGAGCTCGTGACGGATGGGTTCGAGCTCGCCGGGGTCATGTGCGCCTCGTCCGACGCCGCCGCCCTGTTCGTGCCCCTCGAGTCGTTGTCCATCCTCGATGCCCGCTTGAAGGCCGACGGCATGGTGGCGCACGACGCCAAGCGGGTGCTGGGCGCCCTCATCGAGGCGGAGACGGGCCCGTACCGGGTGGCGTTCGACACGGCCCTCGCCGCCTACGTCATCAACCCTGCCCAGCGCGCCCCGGACCTCGAAGAGCTCGCCTATCGGGAGCTCGGCCTCACGGTGGAAGCGGCGCAGGACGACGGCGAGGGAGCGCCGCAGGCGTCCTTCGACTTCTCGGGCCGTCAAGGGCCCGATCTCGAATCGGCTGCCAGGCGTGCCGTCACGGTCGCCCGCCTGGTGCCTGCGCTGCGCCAGCAGGTCGAGGCGAGGGGCAGCACCGCTCTCCTGGAGGACATCGAGCTGCCGTTGATCCCGATCCTGGCGAGGATGGAGGTCACAGGCATCGCGGTCGATGCCGAGTTCCTCACCGATCTCGGCGACGATCTCCGTAAACGCTTGGGTGAGTTGGAGACGGCGATCCACGAGGCAGCCGGAGAGCCGTTCAACATCAACTCGACATTGCAGCTGCGCGAGGTGCTCTTCGACAGACTCGGCCTTCCGGTCCTCGCCAAGACTCCGAAGGGTCAGCCGTCGACGGATGCCTCCGTCCTCGGGAAGCTGCGGGACGAGCATCCGGTCGTCGAGAACCTGCTGCGCTATCGAGAGCTGGAGAAGCTGCGATCGACGTACGTCGATGCCCTGCTGCCGCTCATCGAGGAGGACGGGCGAATACGGGGCCGCTTCAACCAGATGGCCGCCGCGACGGGCCGCCTCTCGCAGGAGCAGCCGAATCTGCAGAACATCCCGATCCGATCCGAGGAAGGCAGGGTCATCCGCAAGGCGTTCGTCGCCGAGGAGGGATGCGTGTTCCTCGTAGCCGATTACAGCCAGATCGAGCTTCGCATACTGGCGCACATGTCGGGCGATCGCGGGCTCGTGGACGCCTTCGAGCACGATCTCGATATCCACACCGCCACCGCCGCCCGGGTCGGCGGCGTATCGCTCGCCGAGGTCGATCCGGACGCCAGACGCCGGGCGAAGATGATCAACTTCGGGCTCCTCTACGGGATGGAGGCGTTCGGGCTCGCCCAGCGCCTCGAGATCTCCCGCGAGGAGGCGGCGGCCCACGTCGAGCAGTACTTCGCCCAGTTCCCGGAGGTGAGAGCCTTCATGAGGGGGATCGTCGCCGACGCCAGGGCGACCGGGTTCACGACCACCCTGCTCGGGAGGCGCCGCTACCTCCCGGAGCTGGCGTCGTCGAATTTCCGGGACAGGCAGATGGGGGAGCGGATGGCCTTGAACGCTCCGATCCAGGGCTCGGCGGCCGACATCATCAAGAAGGCGATGGTCGAGCTCGACGAGGCCCTGCGGGCCGGTGGATACCGCGCCGAGATGCTCCTGCAGGTCCACGACGAGCTCGTCCTGGAGGTACCCGAGGACGAGATCGAGGCGGTGACGGAGCTGACGAAGCGAACGATGGAAGGCATCGTCGAGCTGCGGGTGCCGCTACGCGTCGACACGGCCATCGGCAGGTCCCTCGCCGACACTAAGAGCTGACGTCACTTCACCAGCGCCTCCCGAACCTGGTAACCTCGTGGCTGCCCGAGGCAGGTCAGCGCGCGCTCGGGCAACCCATTGCCAAGGAGTTGACGTTCTCGCATGATCGAACAAGAAAACGAGGTCACCCAGGAGCCGGGTGACGCTGTGGCGGATGCAGCCACAGAGATGGCGACCGCAGTCGCCGACGAGGCCCCCGCCGGCGAAGAGACGGCCGAGGCCGTCGAGCGGGAAGACGTGGTCGGAGAGGCTCATCCCGCACCGATCGCTGAGGTCGAAGACGATCGTCCGCAGGCTGACGGCGACCCGATCGATGCAACCGAGGAACCGGCGGCCGAGGGGCCCGCGGCGGCCGAGCAGCTCGAGC
>DASWKR010000009.1 GCA_036396535.1 Acidimicrobiia bacterium
CGGACCGCGGTGGCGATCTCGCCGTCCGACCACCCGGCGGCCGCCATCTCGTGGAGGACCCTGACGTAGCCGGAGCGGAGATCGTCCTCCAAGAAGTCGCACGCCTGCTCCCACTGCTTCCAGAGGGGCATCTCGCTCCCGTACATGGCGGCCTGGCGCTGCAGCAGCTTCTTGTTCTCCTCGTCGAGCACGTCGAGCAGGAGTCTCTGCTTCGAGCCGAAGTGATAGTGGATCTGGCTGAGCGGCACCCCGGCGATCTCGGCGATCTTGCGGGTCGAGAGCTGGGCGAAGCCGATCTCGAGGAGCGCCTCCTTGGCGGCCGCCAGGATCCGTTCTCGGGTCTCGAGCTCGACTCCGGTGGTCATTCCCTCTCCTCCGGCCTCTCGGTGTCCGCTTGTTCGGTCGATCGACCGATATTGTGACGAGTGGCCGCAACCGTGTCAAGCACGTTCACGCCAACGAGGGGAAGTAGCGCGTCAGCTTGGTGAACAGCCTCGATCTCGGGACGGCCTCATCTGCACCGAGAGAGCGGGCCCGCGCCAGCCCGATGTCGTCAACGTGCGGGCCGTAGGCGATCACCCTGGCGGAGGCACCAACCAGGAGGCGCAGCACCTCGTCCGCGGCGCGATGGCCGAGATCGACGAAGACCACGGCAGGGCGCCGCTGGCGGATCCCGGACTCGACCGCGCCGGGGTTGCGCCACACGACCAGGTCGTAACCGGCCTCCCGGGCGGCCGCCTCGAACTTCGAGCGATCCATCAGATCCACGGAGACGATGGCGGCCACGGCCGACACGGACCCTGCCGGGGACGTGACTAGAACCATCCCGGCCACCGCCTCGGCCTTGGCGATCCCCCACGAGACGTGGGCGTGCCAGGCGTCGTCGCCCAGCGATCGCGAGGAGGCGGGCGCCAAGTCGTAGACGTCGCCGGGCAGGGCCGCCTCGGCCGCCGGGTCGCGTTCGGTGGGCGGGACGCCGGCGTGCCGCAGCACCGTGGTGGGAACCTCTATGGCCGCCTGGAAGAGCTGCAACGGCGACGACCGCTGCTCTGCTGGCTCTTCGGCGAGCAGCCTCGCCAATTCCTCGTCGAGCCGGTGCCGGCCCGATGCGATCGCTTCGTCGAGCCCGGCGACGTCGATGTCGCCGAGGACTTCCGCCACCCGTTCTCGCACGTAGGGCTCGAAGGCGTCGACGAAGGCCCTGTGCAGATCGCTCACGACGCGATGGTACGTCCGGCTGTGATCAAGCCCTACGGCGCTGCGCCCACAGGTTCACGAACATGAGCGACACGGTGATCACGAAGATGGCCGTTCCGAACACGTTCACCTGCGGCGGCACTCCGACCCGGGCGGCGCCCCAGATGTACAGCGGGAAGGTCACGGTCGCCCCCGAGTTGAAGTTCGTGATGATGAAGTCGTCGAATGACAGCGCGAAGCCGAGGAGGAAGGCCGCGAAGACGCCCGGCATGATCATCGGGAGCGTCACCTTGCGAAACGTCTGCCACTCGTTGGCGTACAGATCCATGGCGGCCTCCTCGAGGTGCCTGTCGAACCCGGTGAGACGGGCTTTCACCGTGACGACGACATACGAGATGTTGAACATGATGTGGGCGATGACGATCGTCCAGAACCCGGTCGCCACCCGCAGCGTGAGGAAGAAGGCGAGCAGCGAGGAGCCGAGCACGACCTCAGGTGTCGCCATGGGGAGGAACAGCAGGAGATTCGTGGTCGACCTCCCCCTGAAGTAGTAGCGAACGAGAGCCAGGGCGATGAGCGTGCCGAGGATCGTCGCCGCCAGCGCTGCGAAGAAGGCGATGCGCAGGCTGACGAGGAGCGAGTCGAAGATGGCCGGTACGTCGAAGGCACCCGCCCAGTGCTTCAGCGTGAATCCCTGCCACGTGAAGTTGAACCTGCCCTGGTTGTCGTTGAAGGAGAACAGGATGACGACGGCGACTGGCAGGAAGAGGTATGCCAACGCCAGCGCGGCATAGAGCGGGAGGACCCTGCGCCTCACGACCGTCCTGATGCGTCCCGGACCGCGTGATGATCGAGCCGTCATCACGCCACCAGTTCCTCAGTGCCGGCGGCGCGCACGTAGGGAATGATGAGCGCCAGGATGACGAGCATCAGCGTGAACGACAGCGCGGCGGCCGTCGGGTAGTCGAGGACGCGCAGGAACCTGCTGTCGATGACGTTGCCGATCATGAACTGCTGCGGGTTGCCGAGCAGCTGGGCATTGATGTAGTCGCCGGCAGCCGGGATGAACGTGAGCAGGGTGCCGGCAACGACGCCGGGCATCGACAGAGGCAAGGTGACCTTCCGGAAGGCGGTCGCCGGGCTGGCGTACAGGTCGTTGGCCGCCTCGATGAGGGACGGGTCGATCTTCTCGAGCGACACGTACAGCGGCAGCGTCATGAAGGCGAGGAAGTTGTAGGTGATGCCTGCGATCACGGCCCACCCGGTGGCGAGCAGCCTCCCGTTGCTGGGGAGCAGCCCGATCGATTGCATCCCCTCCACGACCCAGCCCGAGTCGGCGAGGATCACCTTCCAGGCAAGCGTCCTCAGCAGGAACGGCGTCAGGAAAGGCATGAGCACCAGGACGAGGAGCAGGTTCTTGTAACGGCCCCCTCTGAAGGCGATGGCGTACGCCAGCGGGTATGCGATGAGGAGGGCGGCAATGGTCGCCACGCCGGCGTAGAGGAACGAACGGTAGAACTGTCCGCTGAAGTCGCTGAAGGCATCCGAGTAGTTCGCCCAGCGCCAGGTCAGCTCGTAGCCGGCCTGGGGGTTGCCCGCCTGGAGCGGCTCCTGGAGCGAGACGCCGGCGAGCTGGGCGACCGGGATGACGTAGAAGGCGAGCAGCCACAGGCCGCCGGGGATGAGGAGCAGGTACGGGACGGCGCGCCGGCCCAGCTTGGCGCGAATCCACCGTGCCCAGCCGGGAGGCCGCCGCGCCGCTTCAGTCGTCATCGACCACGAAGGAGTGCTCCGGATTCCAGCCGAGCGCAACCCTGTCTCCGGGCCGGAACGACGAGCCACCTACGTTCTGCACGACGGCCGAGATGTCGGCGCCCAGCACGGAATGGATGATGTAGTGGGTGCTCACGCCGATGAACGAGGCGTCGGTCACGGTGCCTTCGACCACGTTGGCCGGCAGCCCGGCTGTGCCGGGTTCGAACACCCCGACCTTCTCGGGCCGCACGCCGATCCTGAGGGCGTCGCCGGGGCGGCGTCCGTGCCCCGACGCCACGTGCAGCCGGGTGCCGTCGGCGAGGGCCACCTCGTCGTTCCCGCCCACCGTCCCAGCCAGCATGTTCGACGCCCCGAGGAACCCGGCGACGAAGGCCGACCGGGGATCGTCGTAGATCTCGGTCGGTGAACCGAGCCTGCGGATCCTCCCATGACTCATCACCGCGATCGTGTCGGCCATCGTCATGGCCTCCTCCTGGTCGTGGGTGACGTGGACGAAGGTGATCCCGACCTCGTTCTGGATCCTCTTCAGCTCGATCTGCATCTCCTTGCGGAGCTTCAGGTCGAGAGCACCGAGCGGCTCGTCGAGCAACAGCACCCGAGGGTGGTTGATGAGCGCCCTCGCCAGGGCGACCCGCTGGCGCTGACCGCCGGAGAGCTGGGTCGGCTTGCGCTTCGACATGCCGGGGAGCTGGACGAGCTCGAGCATGTCGTCGACACGCCTCCCGATGTCGCCCTTCTCCACCCCGCGCCGCCTCAGCCCGAAGGCGACGTTCTCGAAGATCGAGAGGTGCGGGAAGAGGGCATAGCTCTGGAACACCGTGTTCACGGGCCGCTTGTACGGCTTCAGCCCGACGACCGGCTCGCCGTGGAGGCGGATCTCCCCGGACGTCGGCTCCTCGAAGCCTCCGACCATCCTCAGCGTCGTGGTCTTCCCGCAACCGGACGGCCCGAGGAGGGCGAAGAACCGGTTCTCGTCGATCGTCAACGTCAGGTCGTCGACGGCCGGCGCGTCGCCGAAGAGCTTGGTCACGTTGATCAGCTCGACGGCGGCGGGCTCGACGGCCGTGGCCGGCGAGATGCGCTCCGGTGCTGCGGTCACCTCATGCGCCGATCACGGCCTGGAACAGCTCGTTGAACTCGGTCTCTTCCTCCTCCGCGAGCCCCTTGAAGACATTCGTCCTCGAGAGGGTTGCCTCGTCCGGGAAGATGAGCGGATCGTCCGCCAGCGCCGCCAGCTCGTCGTCTCCCAGCTCCTCTCCGAGCTCGACGATCGCCTCCTTGGCCCCCTGAACGGGACAGATGTAGTTCACCCAGCTCTCGATCTTGGCCGCCACGCGCGGGTCGTACGCATAGTTCATCCACATCTCGGCCGCCAGCTTGTTCCTGGCGCCCTTCGGGATGAGCATGTTGTCCGACCACAGCATCAGGCCCTCCTCCGGGATGAGGAACTGGAGGTCCGGGTTGTCCGCCTGGAGCTGGATGACGTCCCCTGACCATGCGAACGAGACCCAGGCGTCGCCACTCGCCAGGTCGACGGTGTACTCGTTGCCCGTGAACGACCGGATCTGGCCGGAGTCGACCGCCTCCTGGATCTTCTGCGTGGCCGCAACCGCATCGTCGACGGTGGCCTGAGTCGGATCGAGCCCGAGGCCGAGCATGACCAGTCCGAGGGTGTCGCGCATCTCGGTGAGCATCGTGACCTTGCCTGCGAATGCCGGGTCGAAGATGTCGTTGATGGAAGTGAGCTCCCGGCCGGTCATGTTTGGGTCGTAGCCCAGGGCGGTGAGCCCGGACTGCCATGGAAGCGTGTACGTGCGATCGGGGTCGAAGGTCGGGCTCTGCAGGGCTGCGACGAGATTCGAGGCGTTCGGGACGTTCGACTTGTCGATCTCCTCGACGAAGCCCCTCGTGATGAACCGGGCGGCCATCCAGTCCGTCAGCACCGCGATGTCGCGCTGGATGTCTTGGCCCTGGCTGAGCGGGGCCTGCACCTTGCCGTAGAACTCGTCGTTGTCGTTGATCTCCTCGATGTAGTTGATCGCGATCCCGGTCTCCGCCTCGAAGTCGGCGAGGGATGTCGTCTCGAAGTACCCCTCGTCCGTCGAGTCGATGTAGAACGGCCAGTTGGCGAAGTTCAGTTCGGTCGGCTCGCCCTGCGCCGCCGTCGTGCCGGTCCCGCCGGCCTGCGTCGTGGTCGCTCCCGATCCTCCGACGCCGCACGCCGCCAGCAGAGACCCTCCACCCAGGAGGACCGCCCCGGCTCCGATCTGCCTGAGGAACTCCCGCCTGTCGATGCCCCGGATCTTCCCCGCTGCCGCCAGGGCGTCGAGTGATCCGCGCCTGATTGCCTGCCTCTTGGGGGTCACAGCCATGCCTCCCTGTCCGCTCATCCGGCCTCAGCCGGCTCGTCCTCACTGCTCGTACTGCGGGTTCTCCCACACGATGAGTGCCGACCATCCGTCGGTCCCCTCGTCATGCATGTAATCCGCCAAAACCCCCCGGACCTCGAAGCCGTTCTCGATCTGAAATGAGAGCGTCGAGTCATAGAGCTCACCTGCCACGACCTTGCCGACATAGTCGGCGGCGGACATCGTGGCCTTGTGCTCCGCAAAGCCAGGGATGTGCCCGCCTGCGATGATGCCTCGCTTTCCCAGCCGCTGCACCAACTCCTTGCGCATATCGTAGAGACGACGGCCTATCCCGCGCCTGCGGTACTCGGGGTGCACCGTGATGTCGGTCCCGTAGTACCAGGCGCCTTCCGGGTCGTGGTTGCCGCACTGGTTCTCGCCCGTGATCCCGACGATCGAGTGCTGAGGATCGTCGAAGTCGAAGTCGAGCAGGATGCCGGCGCCCGCACCGACGACGGCCGGCCCGTCGAGCACGACGAAGACGCCCTCGGGGAACGTCCCGGCGTATGCCCCCCACTCGACGTCGCCGAGAAGCTCGGTGGGATCGGCATTCGGGAAGCACGTCAGCTCGAGCTGGGTGAGCTGCGGGACGTGCTCAGGGCGGAGGTTGGTGTAGACCAGGTCAACCATGGACCGTGAAGTGCTCGTAGTCGTTGTCCGCCGGGATGCCCCACACCGCCCAGAAGTCCCCGGTTGCAGGCCGCATCACTGCTGCGCCGCACGACTCGACGTGGTACGGCGGTCGGGGCCGCTGGCAAACGGCCTCCGGATCGCGCGTGAGCGCCATCAACGACTCTGCCGTGATCGGCCACTCCTTCGTCAGCTCCGTGGCCCGCATCAGCCTCGCCTCAGACGAGGCTTGCAGCTCCGGAGGCCGCGCCTCCTCGATGCGGCGAGCCGAGTCGACGAGGCAATGGTTCGTGTGAGCCAAGACCTCCTGCCCGAGCGCCGTCACGGCGCAATGGCCCGGCATCGCCTCGACGTCGAAGCCCTCGCCCGAGGCGTCGAAGACGAGGTAGTTGTGGGCGCCGGCCAACTGCGCCGACATGATCGAGTCGAGCGCCGCCTCTGCGCTCGGCGCCTGCAGCGCCTTGCGCACGACGAACGGCCACGTGACCCCGGGCGTCCCGTTCGACGCCGTCAGGTTGTTGATCCCGACCGCGACGCCCGCGTCGTTCATGCCGATCTGGCCCAGGCAGCCGACCGTCGTGAACACGAGGGCCGCCGGCGAGCCTTCCGGCCGCAGATCGAGCATGACGATGTGCGGCGTCGCGGTGGCGTGCATGTCCCAGGTTTGCGCCAGGAAGCCGGCACCGTCGGCTGCGTGGTCGGGAACGATGACGGCGGTGCACGTGTCCTCGTACGGCGCTTCCTCGCCGGAGGCCCGCACCACATCCACGAAGTCGGTGAATCCCCCGACGACGAGAGCCTCCTCCGGCGTGAGGTGTGCGGCGTCCGCGAGCGCAACCATCTCCTCGTACAGGTCGGGTGCATACTCCTCATGGGCAGGAAGGCAGGCCGACGCCAACTCGAGGATGGTGTCACGCGCTGCCGCCGAACCGGACCACAGCCCGGAGCCCGCCAGCCTCACCCGTTCGGCGGCGTACTCCCGGATCTCGCCCCCGTACGCAGATCCGTGAGCCAACCCGACACCGGCCGGGGTTCCCTCGAGGATCGCGACCCGGATCGTCACCCGATGCCCCCGAAATACCTGGTCTTGGCCTCGAGATACTCGTGGAGGCCCTCGGGCCCGCTCTCCCTGCCGACGCCGGACTGCTTCACGCCCCCGAAGGGAGCCTCCGGGGCGGCAACGACCCAGTCGTTGATGGCGACGAGGCCGTACTCGAGGTCCTCCGACACCCGCAAGGCGGTCACCAGGTCGTTGGTGTGGACGTACGCCGCCAGGCCGTACTCGGTGGCGTTGGCCATGGCAACGGCGTCGGCGCCATCGTCGAACGGGATGATCGGCAGCACCGGGCCGAACACCTCCTCTTCGTGGAGCGGCGATCCCGGCTTCACGTCGGCGATGACCGTCGCTTCGAAGAAGAAGCCGCGGTCCGTCGCCGCCCGCTTGCCGCCGCACAGGAGCGTTGCGCCGTCCTCGACCGTCTCGGCGACGATCCGCTCGACCCTTTCGAGTTGCCTGGCGTTGATGAGCGGCCCGAGAGTCGTGCCCTCTTCGAGCCCGTTGCCGAGGCGGTGTGCCTTGGCGGCATCGACCGCTGCGGCCGTGAACTCCTCGACTACGGAGCGCTGCACGTAGAAGCGCTGCGGCGAGACGCACACCTGCCCGGAGTTGCGGTACTTGGCGTTGACGGCGTGCTTGGCGAGCCCTGCGATGTCGCCCGCATCGGCGAAGATGATCACCGGGGCGTTGCCGCCGAGCTCGAGCGACAGCTTCGTCACGGTCCTGCCGGATCCTTCGAGGAGGAGCTTGCCAACCCTGGTGCTCCCGGTGAACTGGATCTTTCGCACTCGCGAGTCGTCGAGCATCGCCTGGCCCATCGTCTCCGGGTCGCCGTTCACGACGTTCGCCACGCCCGGAGGCAGACCCGCTTCGTGCATCGCCTCTGCGAGGAGCATCGCCGAGCGCGGCGTGAACTCAGACGGCCGGCTGACCACGGTGCATCCGGCGGCGAGGGCCGAGCTCCACACCCGATTGACGTTGTACACGGGGAAGTTCCACGCGGTGATCGACCCGACGACGCCGAGCGGGCTGTAGCTCACCTCGATCCGCCGGTTGGCGGCCCGAGGCGGGATCGTCCGCCCGTACACCCTCTTGCTCTCCTCGGCCGCCCAGCGGATGTAGTTCGGGGCGCCGCGCCACTCGGCGAGCGCTTCGGTCAAGGGCTTGCCGGACTCCTCGGTCGTCACCTTGGCGTAGTCGTCGGCGCGCTCGGCGATGACGTCCGCCGCGGCCATGAGGACGTCCGACCTCTCGTATGGCGTCGCCTTCGACCACGACGGGAACGCATCGGCGGCAGCATCGACGGCGAGCTTCACGTCCTCGGCGCCGCCGAAGGGGATCGGCTGCACGACGAGCTCGGTCGCAGGGTTCACGAGGTCCCATGTGCCTCCCCCGACGGCGTCCCGCCACTCCCCCCCGATGTATTGCTTGAAGATGCTCATGAGGCCTCCCTGGCGGATGCGGCGACGGCCACGGCTTCCGCCACGACAGCCATCGCCTCGTCGATCTCATCGTCGCTGATCGTCAAGGGCGGCAGGAACCGCACGCAGTTGCTGTAGAGGCCGGCCCTGATCGTGATGACACCTCTGGCGAGGGTCTCGGCGACGACACGAATCGTCGAGTCCATGTCCGGCGTCTTGGATTGGGGATCGGCGACGAGCTCGATCGCCAGCATCGAGCCCATGCCGCGGACGTCGCCGACCATGCCGGCGTTGTCCGCCTGGATTCGGTCGAGGTGATCCCGGATACGCTTCCCGACCTCGGCCGACCTCGCCAGGAACCCCGGGGCGGTGATCATGTCGATCGACTCGCGGGCAGCGACGCAGGCGAGCGGGTTGCCGCTGTAGGTGCCGCCGAGGCCCCCGACGTGCGGGGCGTCCATCATCTCCGCCCGACCGGTGACTGCCGAGAGGGGCATACCTGCGGCGAGCGACTTGGCGGTGCACACGAGGTCGGGTACCACGCCGAGCTGCTCGATGGCGAACAGAGTTCCCGTCCTCCCGAACCCGGACTGAACCTCGTCCGCAACCAGGACGATGCCGTTCGCATCGCAGATCTCGCGGAGCTTCTGCATGAACCTGGCAGGTACGGGAAGGAAGCCGCCTTCTCCCTGGACCGGCTCGATGACGACGCAGGCGACGTGGGCGGGGTCGACCTGGGCGACGAACTCGTGATCGAGCAGCGCCACGTGGTAGTCGACGAACTCGTCGGCCGTCATCTGGTCGGGCTTGCGGTACACGTTGGGGAACGGCAGCCGGTACACCTCGGGGGCGAACGGCCCGAAGCCCTTCTTGAAGAGGCCGTACTTGCTGGTCATCGCCATCGTGAGGTTGCTGCGGCCGTGGTACGCCCCCTCGAAGACGACGACCGCCTGGCGCCCGGTGTGCACCCTGGAGATCTTCACGGCCGCCTCGACGGCCTCGGCGCCGGTGTTCGTGATGAACGTCTTCTTGGCGAAGTCGCCGGGGGTGATGGCGTTGAGGCGCTCGGCGACCTCCACGAACGGCTCGTAGCTGGCGACGATGGCGCACATGTGGATGAAGTCGCGCACCTGTCCCTCGATGGCGGCGACCACTCGCTCCGGAGCGTGGCCGACGGCGAGCGCCCCGATTCCTCCTGCCAGATCGATGAGCCTGTTGCCGTCGACGTCCTCGACGACCGACCCGTGTGCCCGGGCGACGGCGATCGGCGTCAGCTTGGCGGCGGCGGCGGTCGTGGCCGCCTCCCGCCGGGCGATGATCTCCCGCGAGCGGGGCCCTGGGATCTCGGTGACCAGCTCGATCGCTCCGCTGCGATGGTCAACGGTGGCCGTCATGTCGCCTCCAAGCCGAACTTTGATGCACCGTTCAAGTATCGCCTGCGGCGGGAACCTCGGCAACGGGAGTCCCCCTCCCGTTCCGGCGTCCGCGCATCGCATATGCGCGTCAGGCGTACGCAGGAACGGGAGAGCTCCCGACCGCCGCTACCATCGGCGGGCCCGAGGCGGAGAGGTTGATCACATGACGAGGCTCTGGCGCGTCGCGATCGCCCTGGCCCTGCTCACCGTGGCGTGCCGCGCCGAGGCGAACGCCATCGTCGACGTGAGCGAGGACGGCTCGGGCCAGTTCACGATCGAGCTCGGCATGGACGAAGAGGTGCAGTCCTACCTCGGAAGCGCCGAAGGCTTCGTCGGCTCGATCGGGCAACTAGACCTCACCAATCTCGATGCCCTCGACCAGCGCGTCGAGGGCGACATGACCTTCTACTCATTGACGCGCCCGTTCTCGAGCGTCGAGGACCTGGAGGTGATCATCCGAGAGCAGGCGACGCAAGAGGGCGGTTCGGCATTCGACGAGTTCGACATCACGATCGGCACCGACGGCGCGAGCATCGTCGCCAGTGCGCCTTCGCCGATCCCGGACACGGGGGCAGGCAGCCCGTCTGACCTGGCGAGCATCGAGCAGGTGTTGTCAGGCAACGTCTACGTCACGCTTCCGGGACGCATCGTCGAGTCGAACGCCGACGACACCATCGACGGCCGGATGCGCTGGGCGATCGACCTGCGCGAAGGGGTCGACATCCGGGCAACGACCTCATTCTCGGAGAGCGGCTTCCCGTGGCTGGTCGTCGGACTGGCGGCCCTCGGTGTGATCATCCTCGGGGGCCTCGGCTTGGCGATGGCGAAGCGGAGGACGTCGATCCCTCACGATGCGCTCTCGCAAGTCGAGGCGCCGCCCCCACCGTCGGGATTCGAGTCGATGGAAGGCTGATTCAGCCACCGACCTGGCGTTCTCTGCTCGCGATGAGCCACGCCGTTGCGTAGAGGGCCGCGGCGACGGCGGCGAGGGTGGCGAAGAGCGTGAACTTGCCGGCCCTGGCATACACCCACCCAGCGGGCAGCGCGGCGAGGGCCGCCGCCAGATACCCGGACGCCTCGAGCAGCCCCTGGCCCCGTGCCAGGTGCCGGCGCGGGCTGCCGGCCGCCACCATGGCCGCCGCCGCAGGTGCCAGGGCGGCGGACCCGATGCCGTGGAGGAGGCCTCCCGCCGCGATCACGACCTTGCTCGATGACGTCGCGTACGTCATCACCGCCGGGACGATGAGGACGATCCCGATGAGTGAGACCGGACCGGGACCTCGCCCGTCGACCAACCGTCCGAACCAGGATGCGGCCGGCACCATCGGCAGCACCGTGAGCGTGAGGCTCACGCCGATGAAAGTGGTCGAAGCGCCGACGTCGGTGAGCAGCCGGGCCCACACGCTGTCCAGCGCCCCGAACGTCGCGAAGTCGAGCACTCCGAACAACAGCCCACCGAGGACCACCGGGCGGGCGAACCACCTGGAGGCCGGTGCATGCTCGCCGCGGCCGGTGATCGCGGGCACCGCCAGGCGCCCGATGACCGGGAGGGCCGCCACGAGCACCAGGGCAGGCACGACGAACGGGGCCCGCAAGCCGAAGGGTGCGGCAAGCACCGCCCCGAGCGCCGGCCCGGCGACGAAGCCGGCGACGGACGCCGACAGGATCCTGCCGAGGACGGCTCCCGGCCGATCGGGCGCCCAATCGAGCACGATGCGCCTCGCGGCTGGGATGATCGCTCCCTCGGCGACGCCGAGGAGCGCCCTGGCGGCGACGAGTGCCGCCAAGCTGGTCGCGTAGGCGGCCGCCAGGAGGGCGACGGCGGCCACCGCGGTTCCTGCGACGAGCATCGCCTTCGCATGGCCCCTGTCCGCCAACCGCGCGATCGTCAAGTACGACAGGAAGGCGAAGAGGAAGCTGGAGCCCGCCACCAGGCCGAGAGAGGCACTCTCGAATCCGATCGCAGCTTGGAGCTCCGCCAGCAAGGCGAGGATGACGCCGAGGCCGATCGTGGCGAACATCACCGTGACGTGCAACACCACCTGGTCGAACACCGACGGTTCGCCCGACCGATTCACCTGTGACGAGAGCATCGCCAGAGGCTAGGAGAGCACCGGGAAGGCGGCGTGGCAGGGAACGTCGGGGTGGGGCAACCCCGAAGCGGCGCCGAGGGAGCTCTTCAACTCGCGAGGAACACCACCGTGAGCAGCCCGTAGGGTCCCCGGTACGTCGCGATCCCCGCCTT
>DASWKR010000010.1 GCA_036396535.1 Acidimicrobiia bacterium
GACACCTCGGCGGATGCCCGGACTCGCTCGGGGGGGAGGACTCGAACCCCCAATAACAGGGCCAGAACCTGTCGTGTTGCCGATTACACCACCCCCGAAAGTGGCCCGAGCAGGATACACGACATGGTCGATCCCCCTCCCAGGTCACGCGGGCACGACAAAGAGGCCGGGGCGCTCAACGTCACCTGCGGCTCGTCCAGCTCACGACATCCTGGCGGATGCCTCTCGAAGGCGCTCCATCGATCGCTCCCTGCCGAGAGCCGCCAACGACTCGAAAAGCGGAGGGCTGACGGTCGAGCCCGAGATCGCCACCCGTAGCGGCTGCAACCCGCTGCGGGCAGACAAGCCGTCCTCCTCGAGCATCGCCCGCAAGGATCGTTCGATGGCGCCGGCATCCCACGACTCGAGCGAGCCGAGCCTTTCGATCGCCCCCGCCAGCGCAGTCGAGGCACTCTCGTTCGCCGTCACCTTGGCCCACGTGTCGTCGTCGACGGCGACGTCGGCGAACAGGAACCTCACCTGTTCCGGCACCTCCGTCAGGAGCCTGGCTCGTTCCTGGACGAGTGGTGCGATCTCGCTGAGCGTCGACCGCTCCTCATCCGACAGGCTGCGCCCCAGGCCGTCCTCGACGAGGGGAAGCACTGCCGATGCGAACTTCTCGACGCCGAGATCCCTGATGTAGAGGCCGTTCAGCCATTGGAGCTTCTCCACGTCGAAGATGGCAGCCGACTTGGTGACGTCCGATAGGTCGAAGCGCTCGATCATCTCCTCCATCGACACGACCGTGACGTCCGGGCCCGGCGACCAGC
The DNA here is from genome assembly GCA_036396535.1 of Acidimicrobiia bacterium. NCBI lineage: Bacteria > Bacillati > Actinomycetota > Acidimicrobiia > Acidimicrobiia bacterium. The sequence goes on from DASWKR010000010.1 coordinate 810, forward strand.
CGAGGAGCGCCAGGTAGTTGTCCATCGCCTCCGGGAGGTAACCGCCCAGCCGGTAGGCCCGCAGTGACGTGTCGCCGTGGCGTTTCGAGAGCTTCTTGCCGTCCGGCCCCATGAGGAGCGCCAGATGGGCAAAGACGGGAGGCTCGACGCCCAGCGCCTCCGAGAGGAGGATGTGCTTCGGGGTCGACGAGAGCAGGTCCTCTCCCCGCACGACGTGCGTGATCTCGAAGTCGACGTCGTCGACCGCGCTGGCGAGGTGGTACGTCGGCGTGCCGTCGGACCGCAGGATGACGAAATCGTCCACCTGCACGTGGTCGAACGACACCTGGCCACGCACGAGATCGTCGAACGTCGTGACGCCCGGTCGGGGCACGGCGAACCGTATCGGCGCCCGCTCGCCGGCAGCCACGAGCCGCTCGGCGTGGTCGGGGTCGATCCGGTAGCGGCCGTCGTACGCCGGGGTCTTGCCTGTGGACCGCATCTCCTCCCGGAACGCCTCGAGCTGGGCGTCCGTCTCGAAGGAGTGGTACGCCAACCCCTCGGCGACGAGCGAGGCGGCGACGTCGCGGTACCGGTCGAGCCGCATGCTCTGCCGATACGGGGCATGCGGGCCGCCGACCTCGAGACCCTCGTCCCAGTCGAGTCCCAGCCAGCGGAGCCCGGCGTAGATGTCCTCCTGATAGAGCTCGTCGCTGCGTTCCCGATCGGTGTCGTCGCCGCGCAGGATGAACGTCCCGCCCCTGCCCTTGGAGAAGAGGTAGTTGTACAACGCCGCCCGGGCGTTGCCCACGTGCAGGTAGCCCGTGGGTGACGGAGCGAATCGGACCCTGACCGTCACCGGGCGGCCACCGGGTTCACGAGGACCCCGACGCCTTCGACCTCGACCTCGACCCGATCGCCCGGCCGGATCGGACCGACGCCCGAGGGTGTCCCCGTGAGAATGACGTCTCCCGGCAGCAGCGTCATGATCCGCGAGATGAAGGAGATCAACTCGCCGACGCCGAAGATGAGGTCGCTCGTCGAGCCGGACTGGGTGAGCTCCCCATTGACCCTGCAGATGACCGAGAGGCCCTCGAGCGGGTCGAGCTCCGTGTCGATCGCCGGTCCCAGGGGGCAGAAGGTGTCGTAGCCCTTCGCCCTGGTGAACTTGTTCTCGCGCTGCTGGATGTCCCTGGCGGTGACGTCGTTGGCGGCCGTGTACCCGAGGATGTGCGCTCCGACGTCCTCGATGTCGACGTCGCGCGCCACCTTCCCCATCACGACCGCCAGCTCTGCTTCGTGGTGAACGAGGTTCGAATCGGGCGGGATCCGGATCGTCTGCAGCGGCCCGATGACGGACGTAGGCGGCTTGAGGAACACGAGCGGCTCCTCCGGCACCACGTTCCCCATCTCCGACACGTGGTCGGCGTAGTTGCGGCCCGCCGCAACGATCTTCGTCGGGATCACCGGGGCGAGGAGCCGCGCTTCGTCCCAGGCGACGACGATCTCTGTCGGCTCCCACGCGACGAAGGGGGAGCCCCTGTGCAGCCGGATGCCCTCCGGCTCGACAGCTCCATACGAGATGTCGTCGCGATCGGTATCGACGCGAACGATCTTCATGCGCTCACCGGTCGATGCCCCGCCTGCCGCCGATCATGCGAGACCTGAGCTCGTCGAGCGTCCCTTGGAGCACGTCCCTGGGCACCGACGCCACGATGTCCCGCACCTTGGCCCGATCGTGGCCGGCGCCCGCCAACCACGTCGCCCGGTCGGATTCGAGGCCGGCCAGGACCTCCTTGGGAAGGCCCTCCTGGCGGAACCCGAAGATGGTGTGTGCCAGCTCGATGTCCTCGCTCATCGGTGCCCGCCCGAACAGCGACGCCCTGGCAGCCGCCACGGCGGCGACGACCTCGTCGACGACGTGCCTGTCGAGGCCCTCGACGTCGATGTCGGCAGCCGATGCCAGGAGCAGGGCGTATCCGGGATCCGGGCCGGTGGTGCCGAACACGCCGCCCCACGGCACGTCTGCCGGCGACGTCAGCTCACCCGGCCTGGTGGGCGCCCAGCGACGTTCCGGCGCCCTGGCAGGCTTGGGCCGCGGGAGATCCGACATCTCCAGCTCGATGTTCGGCTGCTGTCCCACGTCAGACGTACTCGAGCCACTCAGGGTGCGTTCCGAGCTTGCCGGCGACGGTGTCTGCGAAAAGAGCCTGGGCGCGCCGAGTGATCGGCCCCGGCTTGCCGTCGCCGACGGGCCTGTCGTCCACCTCGCGCACGGGTGTCACCTCGGCGGCCGTTCCCGTGAGGAACATCTCGTCGCCGTAGTACAGGTCGCTGCGATGGAAGGTCCGCTCGACGACCGTGTACCCGTCCTCCCGCAGCAGCGTCATCACAGATGCTCGAGTGATGCCGTCGAGGCAGCCGGCCGACACGGGCGGCGTGTAGACGATGCCGTCCCGCATCAGGAAGATGTTCTCGCCGCTGCCCTCCGAGATGAGCCCGTCCGTGTTGAGCATGATCGCCTCGTCGTAGCCGGAACGGACGGCCTCGACCTTGGCGAGGATGCTGTTGATATAGGTGCCCGTCGCCTTGGCATTCGGGAACACATCCATCGGGAAGCGCCGCCAGCTCGACACCTTGGTCCTGATGCCGTTCTGGACGCCGTCCTCGCCGAGGTAGGCGCCCCACTCCCACGTGACGATGGCACTGCGCACCTTGGCATTGGCGGGATTGAGCCCGACGGCACCCAGCTCCAGGAACACGATCGGGCGGATGTAGCCGGCCTCCAGCTCGTTGGCCCTGAGGAGCTCCTTGGTCGCCTCGTTGAGCTCCTCGACCGGCCATCCGATGTCCATGTGGTACGCCATCGCCGAGCGATGGAGCCGCGCCATGTGGTCGGTGAGCCGAAATACCTGGGTGCCCTCGCCGGTCCGGTAGGCACGGATGCCTTCGAAGACCCCCGTGCCGTAGTGGAGGGCATGGGTGAGGACGTGAACGGTGGCGTCGTCCCAGAGGACCTGCTCGCCGTCCATCCAGATGTATCTCGTGGGTTCCATGGGCTCATGATGCCACGGTCCGCTGACGCCCGGGGCCGGTTTGCGGTGGCGGCCGGCCGGCGGTCAGTCCTTCAGGAACCTGTCGTGCCACTCGAGGATGATCTGGAACCGCTCGACCCGGTGCCTCGGCTTGCCGCTGCGCGACAGCTCGTGGCCCTCTTCCTCGGGGAACCTCACGAGCTCGGCCTCGACGCCGCTTCGCAGCAGCATCGCGAACAGCTGCTGGGCCTGCTCGACGGGGCAGCGCCAGTCACCGTCGCTGTGGAGCACGAGCGTCGGCGTGGTGATCCTGTGCGCCTCGGCGAGGGGGCTCGCCTTCCACCAGCGGTCCCAGTCCTCAGGGAGCTCACCCAGCAGGTACTGCCTGTCGAACCAGGGGCCGATGTCGGAGCTGCCCGAGAACGACATGAACGAGTAGAGCCCCCGCTCGGCGACGGCGGAGCGGAACCGCTGGTCCCTCGCCAGTATCCGCACGGTCGCCAGCCCTCCGTACGATCCTCCCATCACGCCCATCCGGTCGAGGTCGAGGCGGGGCTCGAGGGCGGCAGCCGCATCGACGGCGGCGAGCAGATCGACCATGTCCGGGGGCGTGTCCTCGTCCCACCGACCCACCACGGCGCGCAGGTGCTCTGCCCCGTAGCCGCTCGACCCCCTCGGGTTGGTCGCCACGACCCCGTAGCCGGCGCCGACGTACACCTGGAACTCGTCGAAGTAGCCGTATCCGTACTGGGTCGCCGGGCCTCCGTGGATGTTGAGGAGGACCGGAACCTTTCCTTCGCCGGGAGGCAGGTAGATCCATCCCTCAACGGTGGTCCCGTCGTGGTCGATCGTGAAGCGACGAGGTACCACGGGAGATGCGGCCGCTGCAAATCCCTCGTTCAATGACGTGATCTGCTTCTCCGTCCCGTGTTCCCACCAGTACACCTCGCCGGGATTCGTCGGGTCGGTCGCCGTCAGCACCGCCGCCGAGCCGTCGGGGCGAGGCGACACGCCGGTGATCACCCGGTCCCCCGCCATCAAGGCGGCGATCGTGCCGTCCCGTTCGAGCCGCACGACCTTCATCCGGCCCTCGTCCTCGAGGAGACTGATGGCCGATCCGTCGTCGAGCCACTGCGGCCCCGCCGGCGCCACGGCCGGCGAGTGCGGCACCAGCGCCCGGTCGATCGACGTCACGGGCCCCTCTCCGAGCCGCTCGAGTTGCAGGACACTCGGTCCCGCCCACCTGTCGTCGAGGCCGATGGCGTGCAGGGCGCCCGTGGCGTCGTATGAGGGCACGCTCCACAGGCCGACGTCGGTGCGCGGTTCGGCCTCGCCTCCACCAGCCGGAACGGTGAAGACCTGGCGTCCCGGGTCGAGGCTGCGCTCCGGGTGGCGAGCACTGACGAACGCGATCTCCGAGCCGTCCGGACTCCAGGCGATGCTCGCCTCGTCGAAGTCACCCGGCGTCAGGCAAACCGGATCCACGCCGCCTTCCGGATCGACCACCCAGACGTGATCGCGCCGGTCGTGGACCCACCCCTTGCCGTCGAATCGAGCAGGGAGCTCGGTGATCCTGCGGGGGCGCCGGGAGCGCTCTTCGTCCGGCACGTCTGGTTGACGCCACTCCCCCGCCACGACGGCGATCCGCTCGCCGTCGGGAGCCCACGCCAGGTCGGAGACACCGAGCGGCAAGTCGGTCGCGATCGATGCCTCTCCACCGTCGATCGGCAACAGCGCCAGTTGGGGCTTGGCCCCATCCGATTCTTGCTTGCGGAGGAAGGCGATGCGAGTGCCGTCCGGCGACCATCGTGGCGACGTGTCACCCGAACCCGCGGTGACGGCACGGGCTGTCGAGCCATCCCACACCCAGATGCGCTTCACATAGCGATCGCGCTCCAAGTCGATCTCGGTGACCACGAAGGCGGCCCTCACCCCGTCTGGATGGATCCGAGGATCCGACGGAACGCGCATCGCGTCTAGCTGCTCGGGAAGCACCGCACCTCCGATCGCCGAGGACCACCTCACCATACCGAGACGAGCACGTCGAGCGTTCACCCCATCGTTCACCCCGGCGAAAGCCGACCGGCCTCTACCCTCCCGAGATGCGCAGGTGGATCGCGGCGGGGTTCGGGACGGGGTTCGTGCCAAGGCGGCTCTGGGGCGGGACCCAGGGCGGCGGCACGCTGGCGGCCCTCCTCGTCTCGGCAGCCGGCATCGCCTTGTGGGATGCCCCCGTGTTGGCGGGGGTCGCCCTCGCCTCGTCGGCCACCGCGGCCTCGCTGTGGGCCGCTGCCCCATGGGCGATCGATGGAGACGATCCTGCCTGGATAACGATCGACGAGGTGGCGGGGACGGCCGTGGCAATGATCGGCCTGGCCGGGTGGCCCTGGCTGGCCGCCGTGCTCGTGGCGAGGCTGGCGGACATCTTCAAGGTGCTCCCCGGGGTCCGGCAGGCCGAGATGGTCCCGGGACCGGTCGGGATCGTGGCCGACGACCTCGTGGCGGGCGGATACGGCCTTGTGGTCGGGTGGGCGGTGAAGCTGCTCAGCTGAGGTCGATGAAGCGTGCCGCCAGCACGTTCGGCGTGGCCAGCAGTTCGTCGACGATCTCCTGCGGGATCGTCCCGTCGATGCTGAGAGCCATCATCATGGCGTCACCGGCCTTCTGGCGGCCGACGACCATGTTGGCGATGTTGACGCCGGCGTCGCCGAGCACCGTGCCGACCCTCCCGATCACCCCGGGGACGTCGTCGTTGCGGACCAGGAGCATGTGATCGGTGATCGGGACCTCGATCTCGTAGCCGTCGATCTCCAGGAGCACCAGGCCTTTGCGCTCCATGACGGTCCCGGCGATCACCCGGTGGACGTCGCCGACGACTCCACTGATGGTCAGAACGGTGGCGTAGTCCCCTCCATCGGCCAAGCTCGTCTCGCGCACCGTCATGCCTCGCTTCTCGGCCAGCATCGGAGCGTTGACGTATGACACCGGCTCGTCGGTCACCTTGCTGAGCGCGCCCTTCAACGCTCCGAGGGCGATCGGCTTGATCGACCCTCCTGCGACCCTCCCCGCCACACGGACGTCGAGAGTCTCTGGAAGCCCTCGTGCGAACACGACGAAGATCTTCCCGAGATGCTCCGCCAGCGGCAGGAATGGGCGGATCTCGTCCGAAGCGCCGGGGCCCAGGTCGAGGTTGACGGCGGACAGGACGAGGTCGCCGCTCAGCGCGGCAGCCACCGCCTCCGCCACAGCAAGGCCCGCCTTGTCCTGGGCCTCGTGGGTCGAGGCACCGAGGTGGGGGGTGACGACGACTTGCGGCAGCGCCAACAGGGGGCTGTCCGTCGCCGGCTCCACTGCGAAGACGTCGACGGCGGCCCCGGCGACGTGGCCCTCTTCGATCGCTTCGACGAGCGCCACCTCGTCGACGATGCCTCCCCTGGCGACATTGACGATGCGGACGCCGCGCTTCATGCGGCGCAGCGCCTCGGCGTCGATGAGCCCCTCCGTCTCCCGCGTGCGGGGGAGATGGATGGTCACGAAATCGGCTGCCTGGAGAACTGCGTCTAGATCGCCGAGCTCGACCCCGATCCTCCTCGCCCGGTCCTCTGAGACATACGGGTCGAAGGCGACGATCCGCATGCCGAAAGCGGAGGCACGTTGGGCGACGAGAGTGCCGATCCGGCCGAGGCCGAGCACGCCGAGCACCTTGCCGTGCAACTCGACCCCCTTGAACCTGGCCCGTTCCCATGCGCCGCCACGCAGCGAGGCGTCCGCCTCTGGGACTCTGCGGGCCTGGGCGAGCAGAAGCGCCATGGTGAGCTCGGCCGCCGAGATCGTGTTGGCCTCGGGAGCGTTCACAACGAGGACCCCGGCCCTGGTGGCGGCGTCGAGGTCGATGTTGTCGACGCCGATCCCGGCGCGCCCGATCACCTGCAACCGGGGCGCCGCCGCGATCAGCTCGGCGTCCACCTTCGTCGCCGACCTGACGATGAGCCCTGCCGCCGCGCCGAGCCGCCCAAGGAGATCGGCGCGATCTGCTCCGACGGCGACATCCAGACCGCAATGCGGGCGCAGCACATCGAGACCGGCGTCCGAGATGGCTTCGGCGACAACGACGAGGGGCTTCTCCATGCGCCAGGCATCATCGCAGGCGGACACGAGGACGAGGAATCGAGCGGCCTCCGGCCGCGCCGCGTCTCCCGGTCAAATCCGGTTCCGCTCCTAATCTCGGCGAGATGGTCGCTTCCGTTCTTCCCGGGCTGGCGGCACTCGCCTCGGCGATCGTTCCCGGCGTCGGTCAGCTCATGGTGGGGCGCCGCAGGCGCGGATGGGTCCTGTTGTCCGTCTCGGCGGCGCTGGCGGCGGCCGGAGGCTGGTTGGTGGCGGCACGACCGCTGATGCTGGCGACATGGTGGGTACAGCCGACGGCCCTCCGTTGGCTGCTCGTCGGCAACGGTGTGCTCCTGGCGTTCCGGGTATACGCAGCCGCGGACGCCTACGTCGCGGCGAGGCAGACCAGCGGTCCGGCGTCGAACAGACCCGGCATCGTGGCGCTCGGACTGGTCGCAACGGCCGCCATCGCAGTCCCACACGGCGTGTTCGGCTACTACGACGTCATCGAGCAGGACCTCATCGAAAGTGTGTTCGCCGCGCCGACGACGACGAGTACCACCGCAACGACCGTCGCGACGACGGTCGCGGTGACCGTGGCGCCGCCCTCGACCGGAGAGGGCACGACCACGGCGACGACGGCCGCTCCGCCTCCATCGACCACCACGACCACCCGCCCGCCGCGGATCTGGGACGGCGTCGAGCGACTCAACATCCTCCTGCTGGGGGGCGACTCCGGCCCCGGCAGGATCGGGGTCCGGACGGACACGATCATCGTCGCCTCGATCGATCCGCAGTCCGGAGCGGCGGCGCTGTTCTCGATCCCGCGCAACCTCAAGGGAGTTCCGCTCCCCGCCGAGCTCGGGCTCTTCTCGTGCAACTGCTATCCGGACATCGTCAACGCCTTGTGGGACTACGCGACGCGGCTGCCCGATCCGTTCCAGGGCCCGGGGCCGCCGGGCGCCGAGGCGCTGCGCCTCGCCATCGGGGAGCTCCTCGACCTCGACATCCACTACTTCGCCCTCGTCGACCTGAACGGGTTCGTCGACCTCGTCGACGCCTTCGGCGGCCTCGACATCACAGTCACCGAGCGGGTCTACGACCCGAGCTATCCCGTCGAGGACGGCAGCCACGCCGCCGTCGAGTTCCTGCCGGGGCGGTACCACATGGATGGCCACGACTCCCTCGCATACGCCCGCGTGAGGCACGACTCGAGCGACTACAACCGAATGGCCAGGCAGCGGTGTGTGCTCCAGGCCGCCGTCGCCCAGGCCGAGCCGTTGCAGCTGCTCCGATCCTTCCCCCGCGTCGCCGAGGTGATCAAGGACAGCGTCGTCACGGACATACCCGTGGACAGGCTGCCCGATCTCGTCGAGCTCATCCCGAGGCTCGACCCGAGCGAGGTCGTCGCCGTCGGGTTCGTCCCTCCAAGCTTCGGCCTGAGTCGAGATGCCGACGGGTTCCCGCATCCGGACATCGCGGTGGTACGGGCGACCGTCGAGACGGCGATCACGCTGGAGCCTGAGGCTGCGAGAGAGGCGCTCGGTCTCGACGCACCCGGCACGTCGTGCGGCATCACCGAGGGGGCGCCGGCCGAGTGATGCTCCGTGCCCTGGGGAGGGCCGCAATGCTGCGCTGCCCTCGGTGCGGTGGCGGCGGGCTCTTCCACCGCTGGCTGCTCATGGAGGGGCGATGCCCCACGTGCGACCTGAGATTCGAGCGTGTCCAGGGCTACTGGCTGGGCGCGGTGGCCGTCAACCTCGTCTTCACCGAAGGGCTGTTCGTCGTCGTTCTCGTGGTCTGGCTCGTCGCCGCCTGGCCGGACGTGCCGTGGACCGGCGTGCTCGTGGCGACGATCGTGATGAACGCCGTGTTTCCGCTGCTGTTCCACCCATTCTCGCGTACCCTGTGGCTGGCGATCGAGCGCCACTTCTACACGCGCGCCCACCCCGACGAGGACGCCTGAGCGCGTGCCCTCCGGGTCCCCGGCGCGCCCATGAGGGGCTCCGCGGCGGGCCGTCCCATCGGCACGGGCTCGGCCGCTGCCGGGTGGGCGTCTTGTACCCTCGCCTCGCCATGTCAGAGGATCAGCTCCCGACGGAGGACGGCCGGCTGCGGGCCGACATCAGGATGCTCGGCAACCTCCTCGGCCAGACCCTGGTTCGCCAGGAGGGCGAGGAGCTGCTCGACCTCGTCGAGAGGGTGCGAGCCCTCACGAAGCGGCTTCGCCGGGTGCCGCCGGACGCCGGGGCGGCGGGTGAGCTCGAAGACGTGCTCGAGTCGATCGACCTCCCGACGACCATCAACCTGGTCAGGGCGTTCACCGCCTTCTTCTACCTGGCGAACGTCGCCGAGCAGACGCACCGCGTCGGCGTCGATGCTGCGAGGTCCGGCAGGCGACGCGGCTGGCTGGAGACGACGGTGGACCGCATCGGCGAGGCCGGCATCCCGAGAGCAGCGGTCCAGGACATCGTCGACCGCCTCGAGCTTCGCCCCGTGTTCACCGCCCACCCGACGGAGGCGGCCAGGCGATCGATACTCACGAAGACGGCCAGGATCGCCGACCTGCTGGAGGAGCGAGCCGATTCCCGCCTCAGCGACTCCGACATGGACCGGATCGAGCGGCGCCTCGCCGAGCTCATCGATCTGATCTGGCAGACGGACGAGCTGCGGGCCGAGCGTCCGACCCCGCTCGACGAGGCCCGGTCGGTCATCTACTACTTCGAGGAGATCTTCGACGAGGTGGCCGCCGACCTGTTCGACGAGTTGGCGCACCAGCTCGGGAGGATCGGGATCGAGCTGCGCAGCGACGCCACTCCCCTCCGATTCGGCACCTGGGTGGGAGGCGACCGGGACGGCAACCCGAACGTGACGCCCGAGCTCACGTTCGAGGTGCTCGAGATGCAGCAGGACCACGCCCTCCGGGTGCTCATCGGCGCCGTCGAGTCGCTCGCCGGCGAGCTGAGCCCGTCGGAGCGCATCACCGCCATCTCGGAGGAGCTCGCCAAGTCGCTCACCCAGGACGCCTCCGCCCTGCCCGACGTGCACAGGCGGTTTGCCCGCATCTCGGCCGGCGAGGCGTACCGGCAGAAGTGCGCCTACATCCACCAGCGGCTCGTGAACACGAGGCGCCGCCTCGCCGACGGCACCCAGCACGAGCCGCACGTCGACTACGCATCTTCGCCCGAGATGCTGGAGGACATCGCCGTGATGATGCGCTCGCTCGGAGAGCACCACGGAGGGTTGATCGCGACGGGGATGGTGGCGCGGTTGATGCGCCGGGTAGCCGCCTTCGGGTTCCGGTTGGCCACGATGGACGTTCGAGAACACGCCTCGAAGCACCATCAGGCGCTCTCCCAGCTCTACGGGCGCCTCCCGGACGAGCCGGACTACGGCTCGCTGACGCGGGCGGACAGGACGACGGTGCTCGAGCAGGAACTGGCGAGCCACAGGCCCCTGTCGTCCCCCACCACGATGTGGGACGACGAGCCGGGGCGCACGTTCGGTACGTTCGCCGCCATCCGCGAGGCGCAGGACCGCTTCGGAGAGGAGACGATCGAGAGCTACGTGATCTCGGAGACGAGGGGCCCGGACGACGTGCTCGCCGCGGTGGTCCTCGCCCGCGAGGCGGGCCTCGTCGACCTGCACTCCTCGATCGCCAGGATCGGGTTCGTGCCGCTCTTCGAGACGCTCGACGAGGTGACGACCGCAGGGGAGATCCTCGACGCCTTGCTGTCCTCGCCGGCTTATCGCCAGGTGGTGCGGCTCCGCTCCGACCTGCAAGAGGTGATGCTCGGCTACTCGGACTCCAACAAGCTGGCAGGTATCACGACGTCGCAATGGAGCCTTTACAAGGCATCACGCGACTTGAGGGACGCCGGTCTGCGACACGGCGTCGAGCTGCGGGTCTTCCACGGCAGGGGTGGCACCGTGGGCCGCGGCGGCGGCCCGACGGGAGAAGCGATCCTCGCCCAGCCGTGGGGCACCGTCGACGGGCGCATCAAGATCACTGAACAGGGCGAGGTGATCGCCGACAAGTACGGGCTTCCCAGCTTGGCGGCCGCCAACCTCGAGCTGACGCTGGCCGCGACGCTCGAGGCGTCGGTGCTGCACCGCAAGTCGCGGCAACCGCAGCCCGTGCTCGATCGGTGGGACGAGGCGATGGACGTCATCAGCGACGCCGCTCTCGGCGCCTATCGGCGGTTGGTCGACTCCGCCGAGCTGCCCGAGTACTTCCTGTCGTCGACACCGGTCGAGGAGCTGGCGGCGATGAACATCGGCTCCCGGCCGGCGAGGCGCCCGGGCGCCCCGGCCGATCCGGCCGGCCTCGGGAGCCTGCGCGCCATCCCGTGGGTGTTCGGTTGGACCCAGTCGCGCCAGGTCGTGCCCGGCTGGTTCGGAGTCGGCACAGGTCTGGCGGCGGCGCGGGAGGCGGGCGCAGCCGACGTGCTCGACCAGATGTACGCCGACTGGTCGTTCTTCAGAGCCTTCGTCGCCAACGTCGAGATGACCCTCACGAAGACCGACCTCGACGTCGCCGGGCGCTACGTCGAGGGGCTCGTCCCAAGGGAGGTGCGGGGGCCGTTCGATGCGATCAAATCGGAGTTCGCGGTGACGATACGTGAGATCCTCGCCATCACGGGAGACGAGGAGCTCGTCGATCGATACCCGGTCCTGCAGCGGACCCTCCGCATCCGCGACGTGTACCTCGACCCGATCAGCTACCTGCAGGTCGCTCTGCTCCGCCGAGCCAGGTCCGAGGGTCACGTCGACGACGACCTGCAGCGAGCACTCCTCCTCACGGTCAACGGGCTGGCTGCCGGACTGCGCAACACCGGGTAGGCAGCGCCTCGCGAGAACTCTCCCTCCCCGAGGGAGACCTCACTCCCTCCCGAGGAACGTGAGCAGCATCGAGGCGTCGACGGCCGATACGACGGGAAAGCCACGTACACGGCCGGAGCCGTGGCCCCGGTCGACGGTGACTACCCGCATCCCGGCCGCAGTGGCCGCTTCCGCGCCCGCCTGCGAGTCCTCGACTGCGAGGCAAACGGAGGCGTCGACGCCGAGCCCGCGAGCCGCCTCGAGATAGAGGTCGGGCGACGGCTTCCCTGCCGGAACCTCGTCGCCGGCCACCGTGAAGTCGAAGTAGCGCCCGAGGTCGAAGCGGTCCAGCTTGATGTCGAGGTTCCGCCGTGAAGACGACGATGCGACGGCCAGCGGGACGCCGTTGCCGGCGAGCGCCCGGATGGCGTCGACGGCGTCGTCGAACGGCTCGAGCGCCGTGGAGTAGAGGCGGCGGCACTCGACCATGACCTCTTCGATGAGCTCGTCCTCGGGTGGGAGGTCCGCAACGGCCGCGAACTTGGCGTAGACGGCTCGATCGGTCAGGCCCACCGTCGTCGCCATCTCGTCGTCGCTCGGTTCGTATCCGTGGCTGCGCAGCGCCTTTCGCCATGCCTCATCCGAGAGGGGCTCGCTGTCGACGATCACGCCGTCGCAGTCGAAGATCACGGCGTTCACGGCGAGCCCGCCTCGGCGGCATCGATGGCGCGCTGCAAGCGCCGCGCCGCCCAAGCGCGCCACCATGGATGGAGGACCCGGGCGACGTCGCCTCCGAGTTCGAGATCGAGTCGGGTCGAGACGGCCGACTCGGCCATCTCCTCCTGCACCGCCACCGAGAACGCCAGACCCCCGATCATCCTCGGCCCGGCGACGGAGCACCGATAGCGCCTGCCGGCCTCCCAGTGCGTGAACTCGAAGCGCATGGCCTTGTCGGGATTGGCGCCTCCCAGGGTCGCGAAGAAGGCGTTCCCGACCTCGGGAAGCTCCTTGCCCATGTAACCGACGAAGTGCAGCGGGGTCCACTCCCCGATGCGTTGCGGGTCGGCGACGAGCGCCCACAGCCTGGCCGAGTCGACGCCTTCGAGCCAGCGCCCCTCACGGACGACCAGGGGAGCCACGCGTCAGCCGCCCGCCTTGGAGCGGATCAGCTCGGACACGAGCCGGGGATCCGCCTTGCCGCCGGTTGCCTTCATCACCTCGCCGACGAGGAATCCGATCGGCTTGGTGTCGCCGGCGGTGATCTTGCCGACGGCATCGGCGTTGTCGGCGAGCACGGCGTCGACGGCGTCCTCGATGACCGAGGCGTCCGAGATCTGGATGAGGTCGCGCCCCGCAGCCACCTCGGCCGGTGTCCCTTCGCCTTCGAGCACGCCGGCGAGCACGTCCTTGGCGGCCGTGGCAGACAGCTCGCCGTCCTCGACCATGGCGGCAAGCTCGGCGAGGTGCTGACCGGTGAGGGGCGTGTCGGCCGGCCCGACACCCATCCGGCGAGCATGGGCGACGACCTCGCCCGTGACCCAGTTCGCCGCGGCGCGGGCTCCCGCCCCCGACGCCATCGCCTCTTCGAAGAGCTCGCCGAGGCCGTCCGTCGCCACAAGCGCCGCGGCGAGGCGCCCTCCGATCCCTGTCTCGGCGTATCCGGCCCGTCGCGCCGCCGGCAGGACCGGCAGGGCTTGCCGGACGGCTGCCCGCTTGGCGTCGTCGACGTGGAGAGGGAGCAGGTCGGGCTCCTGGAAGTAGCGGTAGTCCTCGGATTCCTCCTTGGATCGCATCGAGGACGTGGCGCCCGTCTCCTCGTTCCAGTGGCGGGTCTCCTGGACGACGCGGCCCCCCGCCTCGAGGACGCCGATCTGCCTGTCGATCTCGAATGCGATCGCCCGCTCGAGTGAGCGCAGCGAGTTGACGTTCTTCACCTCGGATCGGGTGCCGAGCACGGCGGAACCGCGTGGCCGGACAGACACGTTGGCGTCGAACCGCATGCTGCCCTCCTCGAGGCGGGCGTCCGACACACCAAGGGCGCGCACGATCTGCTGGAGCTCCGCACCGTACGCCCTCGCCTGCTCCGCCGACCGGACGTCGGGCTCGGTGACGATCTCGACGAGGGGCACGCCTGAGCGGTTGAAGTCGAGCAGGGAATAGCCGGCGTCGGCGATCCGCCCGCCGTCGCCGACGTGGATGCTCTTTCCGGTGTCCTCTTCCATGTGGACCCTGGTGATCCCGATCGTCACCGGCTCGCCGTCGACGTCGATCACGATTCGCCCGTTCACGCACAGCGGGAGGTCGTACTGGGAGATCTGGTAGTTCTTCGGCAGGTCCGGATAGAAGTAGTTCTTGCGATGGAAGACCGAGTGCTCGACGAGCTCGCAATCGAGGGCAGAGCCGATGGCCAGGATGCCGTCGATCGCAGCCTCGTTCGGGACCGGGAGTGCGCCGGGCAGCCCGAGGCACACGGGGCAGCACGCCGTGTTCGGCTCGGCACCGAATGTCACGGGGCATCCGCAGAACATCTTGGAGCGCGTCTGCAGCTCGACGTGCGTCTCGATCCCGATCACGGCCTCGTACTCGGTCATGTCGGCAGCGGCTCCGAGGCCGCCAGGCTCGGCCGGGCGGCGAAGGCGGCGATGCGCTCGACCTCGGCTGCCACCTGGAAGAGCACCGGCTCGGCGAGTGCAGGCGCCATCACCTGGAACCCGATCGGGAGTCGGGCGTCGTCCAGGCCGATCGGCACCGAGATACCCGGGTCGCCCGAGAGGTTGATCGGGATCGTGCACACGTCCGAGTAGTACATCGCCAGCGGGTCTGCCGTCTTGGCGCCGACCTCGAAGGCGGTGGTCGGGCTCGTCGGTGACACGAGTGCGTCGACCTTCTCGTACGCCGCGGCGAACTCCCTCCTGAGAAGGGTGCGCACCTTCTGCGCCTGCCCGTAGAAGGCGTCGTAGTACCCGGCGCTCAGCGCGTACGTGCCGAGCAGCACACGGCGGATCACCTCTGGACCGAATCCGTCTGCCCTCGTCCTGGCCATCATCTCCTCAGTGGTGTCCCCGTCGACGCGCAGCCCGTACCGCACCCCGTCGAACCGGGCCAGGTTGGCCGACGCCTCGGCAGGGGCGATCAGGTAGTAGGCAGACAGGGCGTACTCGACGGCCGGGATCGAGACTTCGACGATATCGGCGCCGGCGTCGGAGAGCCGATCGACCATCGCGCCGGTCGCCGCCAAGACCTCCCGGTCGATCCCCTTCCCCATCAGCTCCCTGACGACTCCTATCCGCATCCCCGCCACGCCCGCCCCGAGCCCGGCCCTGAGGTCCGGAACGTCACCCGGGATGCTCGTCGAGTCGTTGACGTCGAACCCGGCGACCGCCTCGAGCAGGACCACGGCGTCCTCGACGCTTCGTGCCAGCGGCCCGATCTGGTCGAGGGACGATGCGAAGGCGATCAGCCCGTACCGGCTGACGCGGCCGTATGTCGGCTTCATCCCGACGACCCCGCACAACGAACCCGGCTGGCGAACCGACCCACCCGTGTCGGTGCCGAAGCCGCCGAGAGCCGATCCGGCGGCCACGGCGGCCGCCACCCCTCCCGACGACCCGCCGGGGACCCGGTCGGGATCCCACGGATTGCGAGAAGGGCCGAAGGCCGAGTTCTCGGTCGACGACCCCATGGCGAACTCGTCCAGGTTCGTCTTGCCGACGATCACCGCCCCTGCCTGGCGCAACCTGGCGACGGCCGTGGCGTCGTATGGAGGGACGTAGCCCTCGAGGATGCGTGAGGAGCACGTCGTCGCCAGCCCCCTCGTCGTCAGGTTGTCCTTGAGGGCGAGCGGTATCCCGTGCAACGGTCCGCGATCGCGCCCTGCCGCCAACTCGGCGTCGGCGGCTTCGGCGGCGGCCCCGGCTCCATCCCGGTCGATGAGCAGGTAGGCGTGGAGGTGGGCTTCCGTGAACGACGCCCTGCGGATCACCGCATCGAGTAGGTCGGCGGCCGAGCACTCCCCCGACCGCATCCGCCTCCCCGCCTCGACGATCGTGAGGTCGGCGAGATCGTTCATGGCTCGTCGAGGATCCGGGGCACCCGGAAGTAGCCGTCTTCCGACGAGGGAGCCTGGGCGAGGATCTCGCCGCGCTCGAGGGTTCCCGTGACGACGTCTCCCCGGAAGCGGTTCGTCATCGGGATCGGATGCGCCGTCGGCTCGACGCCCCCGGTCGGCAGCGCTTGGACGCGCTCGGCGTGCTCCAGGATCACCTCGAGCTGCCTCCCGTAGCGCTCGAGGGAGGCATCGTCGAGGGCGATGCGGGCGAGCTTGGCCACCTTTGCGATGTCGATGTCCACAGGCATGGGCGACGATGGTACCGCCGGCTCGCAACCGGGCGGCCATGGGCCAGCACACGATGCGGTAGCCTCGCCGGGCGAGTGAGGACCCCGTGGCCCTCCTCCTTCGGCGCCGAGCAGCACGAGGGGAGCAGATTGACGGCGACCATGCCCCTTGAAGCGGCAGCGCTCGTGCGGCGCTACTACGTCTACTCGGGCCTCTACACCCTGGCCGCCTCGATCATCTGGGGCATCAACACCCTGTTCCTCCTCGACGCCGGGCTCTCGGTGACGGGCGTCTTCGTCGCCAATGCGGCGTTCTCGGTCGGGACCGTCCTGTTCGAGATCCCGACCGGCATCACCGCAGACACGGTGGGGAGACGGGCCTCGTTCCTGCTCTCGCTCGTCGTCCTGGCGGCGAGCACCATCCTCTACGTCGCCCTCGCACAGGTCGGGGCCGGCATCGTCGCCTTCTCGGCGGTCTCGGCGCTCATCGGCCTCGGCTTCACGTTCTACTCCGGGGCGATGGAGGCGTGGCTCGTCGACGGCGTCCGCCATCACGGCTTCGCGGGCGGCCTCGATCAGATCTTCTCGCGGAGCCAGATCGTGAGCGGCGCCGCCATGCTCGTCGGCACGGTCGGCGGCGGCGTGGTCGGCCAGGTCGACCTCGCCATCCCCTTCCTCATCCGCTCGGGGCTGCTCGTCCTCCTGTTCTTCCTGGCGTTCACGGGCATGCACGACGTCGGCTTCGAGCCGAGGCGCATCCCGATACGGAGCATCCCGGCCGTGGCGCTCGAGACGGGAGCGGCCGGACTGACGTTCGGGTGGCGCCACCCCTCGCTGAGATTGCTGATGGTCGCCGGGGCCATCCAGAACGGGTTCTTCTTCTGGGCTTGGTACGCCTGGCAGCCGTACTTCCTCGAGCTGCTGGAGCGTGATGCCGTTTGGGTCGCCGGGGTCGTCGCAGCTCTGCTGGCGGTGTCGATGATGATCGGCAACGGCATCGTCGAGGTCGTCACCCGATGGTGCGGACTGCGCACCACCCTGCTGTTGTGGACGGGAACCGTGTTCGCAGGAGCGATGATCGGGGTCGGAGCCGTGTCTGCATTCCTGCCGGCGCTCCTGCTGCTCCTCGCCGCAGGTGTCGCCATGGGCGTCCAGATGCCGGTTCGGCAGGCATTCTTCCACGAGGTCGTGCCGGCCGGGCAGCGCGCCACCGTGGTGTCGTTCGACTCGATGGTGGGCGGCGTCGGCGGCGTCGTCGGCCAGGGGGGCCTCGGGGCACTCGCCGACCGGCGAAGCTTCTCGGCCGGCTACGTGGTCGGAGGTGCCATCGCCCTCGCCGCGGTGCCGATCCTGGTCGCGGTGCGGCGGCAGGCAGACTCCGCCGATCGGTTCGTCGGGACGCGTCCCTCCGCCCTCCCGTCGTGCGTTCCGCAGGCCGTCCCGGCCATCGCCCACGTCGACGGTCAGGTCCCCGCCGACGTCCGGTGACCCATCGAATGCACCTCGCCGACTTCACGACGCTCAGCTTCGACTGCTACGGCACCCTGATCGACTGGGAGACCGGGATCTGGTCCGCTCTGCAGCCGCTGGTAGCCGGATCGGCGGTGGGGCGCGCTGAGGCGCTGGCAGCGTTCGCCGATCTCGAGTCCTCGCAGCAGCGAACCACACCGTCCATGGGCTATCGCCAGGTCCTGGAGCGCGTCCACCATGGGCTGGCGGCACGATTCGGGCTCGAGACGGCGCCGTCGTTCGACAAGGCGTTCGGGGGCTCCGTCGGTGCCTGGCCCGCGTTTCCCGATTCGGTGGAAGCGCTTCGAGCGCTCTCGCAGCACTATCGGCTCGTCATCCTGTCCAACGTCGACAAGGCGAGCCTCGCCGCCTCCCGGCAGCGCCTCGGCGTCGCCTTCGACGCCGAATACACCGCCGAGGAGATCGGGTCCTACAAGCCGGACCCGGCGAACTTCCACCACATGCTCGAGCGACTCATGGCAGACCACGGCGTCGAGCCGGGCGCCTTGCTGCACGTCGCCCAGAGCCAGTTCCACGACCACGTTCCCGCACAGCGTCTCGGCCTCGCCACTGCCTGGATCGACCGGCAACACCTCTCGGGAGGGGGCTCGTGGGGTGCGACCGTCCCCGTCGACCTCCGTCCCGACGTCGACTTCACGTTCCTCTCGCTCGCCGAGCTCGCCGAGGCGGCGACGCGACACCGGTAGGCGGATGCCCGGCGCGGCATCCCGCCGGCTCCGTGGTCCGACGGGCTCCGGCTGCGGCCGACCCTAGGGGCGTTACCCTCACCCGGTGCTGCCGCTCCCCTCACGCCCAGAGCTGCGCGCCCGGCTTCCGAGGCTCCTCGTCGGGCTCGTCCTGTTCGGGATCGGGCTCGCCCTCATGGTCGCCTCCGAGCTCGGGCTGGCGCCTTGGGAGGTGCTCCACCAGGGGATCTCATTCCACACGGGCATATCGATAGGCGCCGTCGGCATCATCACAGGGTTCATCGTGCTGCTGGCGTGGCTTCCCATCAGGGAGCGCTTCGGGATGGGAACCGTGCTCAACGTGATCGTGATCGGCGTCGTCATCGATGCGACGCTCTGGGCGCTGCCGGAAACGCTCCCCGGCCTCGGCACGAGGTGGGTGGCACTGCTCGGTGGGATCGTCATCATCGGCATCGGCTCCGGCTTCTACATCGGGGCGGGCCTCGGACCGGGACCGCGCGACGGGCTGATGACGGGGATCGCCAGGAGGGGCCACCGGGTAGCCAAGGTGAGGACCATCATCGAGATCACCGCCCTCGGGGCGGGATGGCTCCTCGGCGGCACCGTGGGCGTGGGGACCGCCCTCTTCGCCTTCGGCATCGGCCCGATCGTGCAGGTGTCGCTCGACCGCCTCTCGCTGGCGCCTGTCGCCGCCAAACGGAGCGCCATCTGACGACCGGCTAGGTCGCCAGGAGCTGGCCTTGCCCTGTCTCACAATCGGCGATGAGCCGGCGGTCGTACTGTCGCACCTGCTACCAAGGAGGACTTCTGATGCGCAGCGTGACCTATTCGATGGGCGTCTCACTTGACGGCTACATCGTCGGGCCGGACGGCAACTTCGACTGGACGCCGCCCGACGGGGAGGTCTTCCGCTTCTGGATCGACGAGATCCGAGAGGTCGGCGTCCACCTGATGGGACGGCGGCTGTACGAGACGATGCTCTACTGGGAGACCGCCGACCAGGACCGATCGCTCGACGACGCCGAACTCGAGTGGACCGCGCTCTGGAACCCGCTCCCAAAGGTGGTGTTCTCCACAACGCTGTCGGCGGTGCAGGGCAACGCCCGGTTGGCCTCCGGGAGCTTGGCGGAGGAGATCGAGGGGCTACGAGCCGAACCGGGGGAGGGCGACATCGCGATCGGCGGCGCGACGCTCGCCGCCGAGGCCGCCGCGTCGGGTCTGATCGACGAATACCGGACCATGGTCTACCCGGTGCTGGTCGGCGGTGGCATCCCCTTCTTTCCCCAAAGTGAGCGCCGGGTGGACCTCGAACTCGTCGAGACCCACACCTTCAGCTCCAGAGTCATCTACCTCCGCTACCGCGTGGCGCGCTAGGCCGGCTCGGCCGCCCCGACGAGGAATACGGGCAACCCAGTGGGGTGCCCACAGTTATCAGCCCAGCTCCCACAGGGCAAACGTTGCCGGTCACTGCACTAGGTCGCCAGGAGCTGGCGCAGAACCGAGTAGGCGCGATCGAGGTTCACGATCGGGACGGATTCCGTGACCTGGTGCGCCTGGGCGGTCTCGCCCGGCCCGTAGTTGACGGCAGGGATCCCCCGGGCGGTGAGGCGGGCCACATCGGTCCAACCCTGCTTGGCCGCCCGGCTCGTCCTGGCGATGTCCTCGAGACGAGCCAGGTGCGGGTTCGACTCCGGGATCGAGCCCGCCGGCGCCCTGTCCTTGACGACGATCTCGTCGGCAGCCATGGCGACCCTGCGCAGCCGGGCCTCCGCCTCGGCGAGCGAGTAGAGCGGGGGGAACCGATAGTTGAGGTTCACCGTGAAGCTCGGCGGCAGCACGTTGTTGGCGATGCCGCCCTGCGCCATCGTGACCGAGAACACCTCGCGGTACTCCAGTCCACCGACGACGGCAGGCACCGGTTCGAGACCGTGCATCTCGGTGAGCCACTCACCGGCCTTGGTGACCGCGTTCTCGCCGAGCCACGGCCTGGCCGAATGCGCCGACCTGCCGTGGAACGTGACATCGGCGTTGATGACACCGTTGCAGCCGAGCTCGATCTGGAGATCGGTCGGCTCGAGCACGATCGCCAGCTCGCTCTCGGAGAGCCACGGTGCCCTGTCGAGAACCTCCTCCAGCCCGTTCTCGACCGAAGGACCCTCCTCCTTGTCGTAGAAGACGCCGACGACGTCGTAGCGGCCCGACCTCACGGTGTCATCCTCCAGCAAGTGGATCATCACCGCCACGCCGGACTTCATGTCGCTCGTCCCGAGGCCGTACATCCGGCCGTCTTCGACCCTCGACGCTCCGTTGCCCTCCTGCTCGGGGACGGTGTCGATGTGGCCGTAGAGCGAGATGAGGGGCCTCCCCGTCTGGGCGCCGACGACGAGGCTGTTACCGATGCGCTGCACCTTGTCCATCGTGAAGAGCGGCAAGAAGCGCTCCGCGATGGCAGTGCACAGGCGGCCCTCGTTTCCCGTGACCGAATGGGTGGCCACGAGATCGGCGAGCGTCTCGCCGAGTGACGTCATACCTGCACCTCGAACACTCGGAGCGCCTCGTTGAGCGACGTCTTCTCATCGGTCGACTCGGAGCGCTTCCCGATGATGAGCCCGCAGGCGAGGTCGAAGCGGCCGGCCGGGAAGTCCCTCGGTCGCGTTCCCGGGACGACGATCGAGTTGGCGGGCACCCGTCCGCGGTGCTCGACGGGCTCGTCTCCCGTCACGTCGATGATCGGGATGCTCGCAGACAACACCGTGTTGGCGCCGAGCACCGACCCTTCCTCGACGATGACCCCTTCCGTGATGATCGACCTGCTGCCGATGAAGCAACCGTCCTCGATGATGACCGGCCTGGCGTTCGGCGGCTCGAGCACGCCACCGATGCCCACCCCGCCCGACAGGTGGACGTTCCGGCCGACCTGGGCGCACGAGCCGACGGTGGCCCAGGTGTCGACCATCGTCCCGGACCCGACGTGGGCGCCGATGTTGACGTAGCCGGGCATGACGACGACCCCGGGCTCGCAGAAGGCGCCGTAACGGATGGTCCCCGGGGGCACGACCCTGACCCCGGCAGCGGCCAGGTCGTGCTTGGTCGGGATCTTGTCGTGGTACTCGAACGGGCCCACCTCCCACGTGTCGAGCTCTGCGACCCTGAAGTAGAGGACGATCGCCTCCTTCACCCACTCGTTGACGATCCACTCGCCGTCTCGTTTCTCCGCCACCCGCACCTCGCCCTTGTCGAGGGCGGCGATCGTCCGATGGACGGCGCCGATGGACTCGGGGTCTCCGAGGCGTCCCAGATCGGCGTACACGCCTTCGATGGTCTCTCGATCGGTCACGGGCCGAGTGCCGCCTGGATGACGGGCACGGCGTCGGCGCACTCCTCGACGGACGGCACGAGGGCGAGCCGGACGTATCCCTCTCCGCCCTCCCCGAAGAACCGTCCCGGCGACACGACCACCCCGCCGTCGAGCAGCCGGTCGGTGACCGCCAGGTCGTCGCCGACCTCGATCCACATGTACAAGCCGGCGTTCGATGCGACGGTGGTGAGGCCGATCTCGTCGAAGGCAGTGCGCAGCACGGCACGCTTGTGGGCGAAGACGTCCCGTCGTTTGGCGGCGTGGGCGTCGTCACTCCACGCCGCCGCCGCGGCCGCCTGCACGAAGTCGGGGGACGCCGTCCCGGTGGCGGTTCGCAGCTTCTTCAGCGCGGCGATCGCCTCGGGATCGCCGACCATGGCGCCCGAGCGGTATCCCGTCATGCCGCTGCGCTTCGAGCAGCTGAAGAACGCCAGCACGCCGGGAGCGCCGTCGCCGGCGACTTGGAGCACGGAAGGGGGCCCGTCCGGATACACGGCAGGCTCGTACACGTCCGCGTAGCACTCGTCGGAGCAGAGGAGGGCGCCGGAGGCGCGGGCGCGGTCGACGAGATCGGCGAGCTCGCCGGCGTTCGTCACCGACCCGGCGGGATTGTGCGGCGTGCAGATCCACACCATCCTGGCGCCTTCCCAGGCGGCATCGTCGATGTCGGATGCTCTCAGCACGAAGTCGCCGCCCAGCACGATCGGCTGGGTGTCCGCCCCTGCGAAGAGCGCTCCCCGCTCGTAGATCGGGTATCCGGGTGTCCCGTACACGATCGTGCGCTTCGCAGAGTCGCGGTCGACGAACGCCAGCGGCGCCGAGAACACCGCCTCCTTGGAGCCGGAAGTCGGCATCACCTGCGTGTCGGGATCGACCGATACGCCGAAGCGCCGCTTCAGGTAGTCGGAGATCGAACGGCGCAGCTCGGCGGTCCCTGCCGTCAGCGGGTACTGGGAGACCTCGGGCACCGCGTCGTGGAGCGCAGCCACCACCAGCTCGGGGGTCGGCTCCGTCGGGTCGCCGATCGAGAAGTCGATGACCCGACCGCCTGCGGCTCGCAGGGCGTGGGCACGCTCCTGGATCGTCGCGATCGGGTAGGCGCCGAGCCGTTCGAGCACCGGGTTCACGTCCATGACGCCAAGTTACTAGGAGGGTGCCGGACCAGGTCGTGGCGGGCCACGCCGGGTCATATCCGGCGGGCCACGCCGGGCCGCTCGAGGGCCCTCCCTACCATCGGCCGTCGCATGAACAGCACCCGCTACCGCGTCGTGTTCCTGTTGCTCGGTACCGCCCTCATCCTCGTGGTGATCGGGGCGGTGCTCCTCGCCCCGGGAGGCACCTCGGTGCCACTCCCCGACCAGATCGAGGAGGTGAGCCCGGCCGACGGCGCCATCGTGCTGCGCCAGGTCGGGCTGGAGATCGACATGCAGCCCGGGTACACGATCGACCTGATCGTCGACGGGGCAGCCATTCCGCCCGTCGAGGTCGACTTCACCGAGGCGACCGGGATCGCAACGTGGCGCCCCGGGCCGGGGATGACATTCGAGGTGTGGGCCCCTGGTACCCACACCATCGTGGTGGAGTGGGAGCGGGCGACGGGGCTGCCCGACCCGGGGCGCTATCTGTGGACGTTCCGGGTGCAGTGACGAAGGCGGCGGGCCAGGCCATCACCCCGGCGCTGCGGTACCCCATCGGCGGAACCCGAACGCCGAGTAGAGCGCCAGAGCGGCCTCGTTCGTCGATCGGACCCGCAGCGCCAGGGCTCGCGCCTCCTCGTGTGCCGCCACCTCGGCGAGGCATCGCTCGAGGAGGTGGCTGGCGACACCCCGCCGCCTGTGGGCGCGATCGGTGAAGATCTCGACGACGAAGGGGCACCGCGGCGTGTCGTCCCACGGGGCGCGGTGCACCGTGAGCACCGCGGCGACGACGTCGCCGCCGGACGTGGCGGCCAGCGATGCCTCCTCCCACGGATCGCCGTAGGCGCCGCCGAACGTGGCGCGGATGTCGGCGATCGCCTCCTCGACGTCGGCGCTGGCGAGCCCCGGGTCGTAGGAAGCGAAGTAGAGCCGGCCGAGCTCCTCGGCATCCTTGCTGCGCAGCTCCCTCACCGAGTACCCGGTCGGCAGCGGGCGGGGCGCCACCGTCTTCCCCACGTCGAGGATGAGCGTCAGGAGGTCGCTCACCCGGCCCCCTCGAGCTGCAACGCCGCCGGGCCGTCGGCGAGCAGGGAACGGAACCCCTGCTCGTCGAGCACTGGGACCCCGATCTCCAGAGCCTTCGCCAGCTTCGCCCCCGCCGCCTCGCCGGCGATCAGCGCCGTGGTCTTCTTCGACACGGACCCGGTGACCTTCCCGCCTCTCGCTTCGACCGCCAGCTTCGCCTCGTCGCGCGAGAAGCCTTCGAGGGTGCCGGTGACGACGATGCTGATGCCCTGGAGAGTCGCCTCGACCGGGCTCACTTCGACTGGGTCGGCGAGGCGCACCCCGGCCGCCCGCAGCTTCTCCACGAGGGCGACGTTGGCGTCGTCGTCCGCCCACTCCCTGACGGAGCGGGCGATCTCGATGCCGACCCCTTCGATCGAGGCGATCTCGTCCTCGCCGGCCGCCATCAGCCGGTCGAGCGAGCCGAAGCGCCTCGCCAGGGTCCTCGCAACCGTCCCGCCGACCATGCGGATGCCGAGCGCCGTGAGCAGGCGCGCCAGCGGGCGATCGCGTGCATCGTCGATGGCGCCGAGTAGCTTGCCGACCGAGACCTCCCCCCATCCATCGCGTCCCAGGAGGGTGGCGGCCTCGACCGAGAAGATGTCGGCGGGATCCCGGATGACTCCTTCCGACATGAGCATGTCGACCGTCTTGTACCCGAGACCCTCGATGTCCATCGCCCCCCTGGAGGCGAAGTGGAAGAGGTACTCCCTGAGCCGGCTGGGGCACTCGTAGCCGCCGGTGCAGTACGCCTTCGCCTCGCCCGGGCGCGTCACGATCGGGTTGCCGCAGAAAGGGCAGGTCGCAGGCATCCGCCACACCTTGGCCCTCTTCGGGCGCTTGGCGAGAATGGGACCGACGATCTCGGGGATCACGTCACCCGCCCTGCGCACGATGACCGTGTCGCCGACCCTGACGTCCTTGCGTTGCACCTCGCCCTCGTTGTGCAGCGTGGCATTCGTGACGGTCACCCCACCGACGAACACGGGGTCGAGAACCGCGTACGGGGTGACGGCGCCTGTGCGGCCCACGTTGATCGAGATCTTCTCGAGTGCCGTCGTCTTCTCCTCGGGGGGCAGCTTGTACGCCACCGCCCAACGGGGTGCCTTGGCGGTGAAGCCGGCGGCGTGCTGGTCGACGAGGGCGTCTGCCTTGATGACGACCCCGTCGATCTCGTAGTCGTACGAGTGGCGCTCGGCAAGGGCCTTCTCGACGAAGGATTCGACGTCCTCGATCGACACGACTTTGTTGCTGGCGGGGTTGACGGGCAGCCCCATGCCGCCGAGCCAGGCGATCTGCTCCGAGTGGGTCGGGAACGTGGGGCCCCCCCGTCGAAAGCCGACCTGGTACACCCAGATCGACAGCTTCCTGCCGGCGGTGACGGAAGGGTCCTTCTGGCGGACCGAGCCCGCCGCCGTGTTCCTCGGGTTCACATAGGGCCGCTCCCCGAGCTCGGCCTGCCTCTGGTTCAGCTCCTCGAACGCGGACACCGGCATGAAGATCTCACCGCGCACCTCCATGACCTCGGGAACGTCTCCCTCCAGCGTGTGCGGGATCGTGGTGATCGTCATGACGTTGGCGGTGACGTCCTCCCCCGTCACGCCGTCGCCCCGGGTGGCGCCTTGCACGAGGCGGCCCTTCTCGTACGTGAGCGACATCGCGAGACCGTCGATCTTGAGCTCGCACACGTAGCCGAGGGGCTCCCTGTCGAGCGCCCGCGACAGCCGATGCTGCCACGCCTCCAACTCTTCGAACGACACCACGTTGTCCAAGGAGAACATCCGCTCCCTGTGGCGGACCGGGGCGAACGTCGTGACGACCGGGGAGTCTCCGACCTGTTGGGTCGGTGAATCGACGGTGATCAACTCGGGATGGGCTTCCTCGATGGCTCGCAGGTCGCGGACCAGCTCGTCGTACTCGATGTCCGAGACCTCGGGGTCGTCGAGGGCGTGGTATCTGTGGTTGTGGTACGCGATCTGGGCGCGCAACTCCTCGGCCCGCTCCTCCACGGTGCTCATCGATCCTCCGCGGCGGCCGCGACTGCGGCCAGCATCTCGCGCCTCATGAGCCCGCTGAAAGGACCGACGAGCCGCCAGTACCGCCCGAACCTCACCCGCGAGACCTCATCCGTGCACTCGACCCTGGTTTCGGTCGCGAGCGTACTCACGCCGCCACCAGCCGGGCGGCACGAGAAGTTCCAGGCCACCTTGGCGTACCCGGGCTCGCCGAACGCCGCGAACGAGCCGGGCGCCACACGGACGATGCCGCCGCGCGGCTTCCACGGCCGGGCAATGAGACCGAGCACCAGCTCATGCGGTGGATCCTCTCCGAGCAGGAGAAAACCCCGCCCCAGGAAGCCGTCCACCGTGATCGGACCCCGGCGCCTCATGCCTCGCACGGCGAGCAGCGTGCGCACGACGGGCGAGCCGGCCAGGTCGAGCGTGCGCAAGCAGCCGTACACATCGTCGCACGGAGCAGCCACGTCGACGGCGTGCACGCTGCCGAAGGTTGGCGACGGGGCGAACTCGTCGATCAGCATCGAGCGCGGTGTCACTGCGTCGCCACCGTGGCGGTCAGCGAACCGACTCGACGATCGTTCCCCCACCGAGCACCTCTTCCCCCCGGTAGACAACTGCCGCCTGGCCGGGGGCGACACCCGGCTGCGGGGTGTCGAAGGCGACGGTCCAGCCTCGGTCGTCGCATATGAGCCGCGCCGGTACGGCCGGGGTCCGGTACCGCACCTTGACCTCGACCGCAGGGTCTCGGGGCGCCGCACCCGACGTGAACGACACCTCGTCGAGGCGGCAGCCCGTCACCAGCAGGTCCTCCTTGCGCCCGATGACGACCGTTCGTGTCTGCGGGCGGATGTCGACCACATACCGCGGCTCGGCGAAGGAGGAGCCGAGCCCGCGCCGCTGGCCGATGGTGTAGTCGACGGTGCCGCCGTGGGAACCCACGAGGGCGCCTTCGGTGTCGACGATGTCACCCGGGGCGGCAACTTCGGGATGGCGCCGGCGCAGGAACGATCGGTAGTCGCCGCGCCCGACGAAGCACAGGTCCTGGCTGTCCGGCTTGGTGGCGGTGCGCAGGCCGAGCCGCACGGCGTGCGCTCGCACGTCGTCCTTCGACATCTCCCCGATCGGCAAGTGGACGCGGCCCAGCTCGGCCTGCCCGAGCATGTGGAGGACGTACGACTGGTCCTTCGCACGGTCGACAGCCTCGAGGAGCCGATGACGGCGGCCCCGGCGGATGCGGGCGTGGTGGCCGGTCACGAGCACGTCACAGCCGAGCTCCGCCGTCCTGTCGAGGAGGGCCTTGAAGCGAACTCTCCGGTTGCACTCGATGCAGGGGTTCGGGGTGCGCCCCGACGCGTAGTCCGCACCGAACCGGTCGACCACCTGCTCCGTGAACTCGTCGACGTAGTCCAGCACGTAGTACGGGACGTCGAGCTGGGCGGCGACCCGCCTGGCGTCCTCGGCATCGCCGACCGTGCAGCATCCGGCGGTCGGCAGCTCACCGTCGAGGCCTTCCCACTGCTTGAGCGTCACGCCGACCACGTCGTGGCCCGCTTCGAGGATGAGGGCGGCGGCGACGGACGAGTCGACGCCTCCCGACATGGCGACGAGTGCTCTCATCGCAGCTTCCCGAGCGTTGCGATGACCTGCTCGGCGGCGATGTCCCCGTCCTCCTGGTCGTTCGTCCACCCGAACGTGAATCGGAGACACTCCCGTGCCTCGTGCTCCGTCATCCCCATGGCGGCCAGCACGTGCGACATCTCGATCGCCCCCGATTGGCAGGCCGAGCCTGCGGCGGCGGCGACGCCCTCCTGGTCGAGGCGAATGAGAAGCGTCTCGGACGACACCCCCGGGATCCGCACGTGGGAGTGCTGGACGAGGCGGTGGTCGGCGGGGACGCTGACGACCAGCCCGGGCACGTCGCGCAACAGTCGTTCCTCGAATCGACCCCGCGCTTCGCCGATCCTCTTCGTGAACGCCTCCCTGTCGGCGACCGTTGCCTCCATGGCGGCGACCATGCCGACGATCCCTGCGACGTTGTGGGTACCGGATCGCCTCCCGAGCTCTTGGCCGCCTCCGTGGATGACCGGCTCCAGCTCGACTCCGTCGCGTACGTATAGGAGCCCGACGCCTTTTGGTCCTCCGAACTTGTGAGCCGCCAGGGCGATGAGGTCGGCGCCCGTCGACCCGACGGTGACGTCTCGCGAGATGAAGGCCTGGACGGCGTCGGTGTGGACGACGACGTCGGGGTTGGCGGCCCGCACCGCCGCCGCCACTTCGGCGACGGGCTGGATGGCGCCGGTCTCGTTGTTCGCAGCCATCACGGACACGACGGCCGTGTCGCCGTCCACCGCCGAGGCCACCTCCCCGGGTGACACGAGGCACGATCCGTCGACTCCGACGACGACGGCTCGGCAGCCGAGGCGCTGCAAGAAGTGGGTCGTCTCGAGCACCGCCTCGTGCTCGATCGCCGTCGTCACCACCCCGCCGCTCCTGCCACGGGCGAGTGCAGCGCCGGCAACTGCGAGATTGTCCGCCTCGGTTCCCCCTCCCGTGAAGACGATCTCGAGCGGGCGGGCGGCCCCGAGCAGCTCCGCCGCCCGCTCCCGGGCCTCCTCCATGGCGTTCTTGGCGCGCCGCGACACTGCGTGGATCCCGGACGGGTTCCCGAACGACTCGCCGAGGAACGGCGCCATCGCCTCGCGAACCTCGGGACGGACCGTCGTCGTGGCGGCGTGGTCGAGGTAGAGCATCGTCGAGCATTGTCGCACCTGCCGGGCGGGTGCGAGGTGGTCGAGGACGCCGGCACGGCGATGCGCCAGGCGGTGCACCGCAGGCCCTCGTGTAGCCTGCACGGCGATGCGGAGGCGCCTCGTGGTCTGGTTCCTGGCAGGCGCGCTCGCCGGCGCTCTCTGCGCCGCAGCGGGGGTCGTCGCCGGGCGTGACCCTGTCGTGTCGCCGGCCGCCCAACCCGAGGTCACCGAGACGACGTCGCCGGCCGCCGCGGACGGCGATTCCGCCGGGAACGTGCTCGGCAACACCGAGATCGTGCCGACTGCCCTGACCCAGGAGTTCGGCGAGATCCGGCTCGAATACGAGCTGATCGGTCTCGGTGGTTCGACCCCGAGCGCGGTGCCGACGACCTGGACGATGCGAACCACGACCGGCGAGACCTTGGAGACGAACGTGAGCTCGGATGAGTCGAGAGTCGCCATCTTCCGGCCCGAGACCGAGATGACGGTCGACGACATCGAATCGATCACCGTGACTGGATACGCGGTGCGCAGCCCGCAGCATTATCAGATCACGCTCTCGCTGGACGGGGACCCCGTGACGCTCGTCGACGGCACCACGGTCGCGGTCCGGCGGGTCTTGGAGCAGCGGAGCCTCACATACGTGCAGCTGGCGGTCGAGCACGGCGAGGAGGCGCCGCTCGGCTCCAACCTGCTGCTGGCGGTGCCGGTGCTGATCCCCCTCGATGAGGGCTTCGAGGAAGCCGCCCTGGCGACGACGGCCGCCGGTTTCGCGTCGCCCCAGTTCCGCTTCCGCGGGGAGCGGCTCCCCGACGACCTCGCCATCGAGGTGGAATCGGCGGTTTGGGACCAGGGACCAGCCGACTTGCGCATCGACCTGACGGGCACGAGATGAGCGACCGGGACCCGACCTTGCGCGACATCCTCTCGAGCAGCCCCCTCGAGAGCCGCCAACCATCGGCTCCCTCGGCACCGATGCTCCCGGCGCTGGTCGCCGGCCTGCTCGTCGGGGGGTTGCTCGTCGTGGGCGGCTATGTCGTGGCCGACGGTGGAGGGGCGTCCGCCACCTCTACGACGACCTCGGCGCCGGGGACGGCGACCCCCACGACCGTCCCGGCGGCCGGAGTGGCCGGGTTCCCTCCCGGCTACGCCGCCGTGGACGAGCTCGTCGCCATCCGGCCCGAACGCGTCGCTCGCCAGGGCGACGAGCTGCTGGTGACGTTCACGGTGGCGACGCGACGGGACTTCGACCCGGCGACGACGGGCGGGTTCCAGGGCGCCGACCTCGAGCTGGTGTTGGATCCCCCCATCCAGGCGACCCGCCTCGTCTTCGACCCGTTCGTCGGCGGCGTCTTCACCGCGGTGTTCCCATATGCGGGTGAGGTCACGGACGCCACCGAGATCCGGATCACCGCCCGATGGGAGCGCTCGATCGCCTTCCCGGAGCAGCTCGTGCAGCCGGCGAGCTTCCCGCTCGACCTCGAGGTCGGCGAGGTGCTCGAGCTCGACGAAGCCAACGGACTCGCAGTCGACCACGTCACCCTCGGGGAAGACGGGGGGGAACTGGCGTGGTCTATCAGTGGGGAGGCCGAGGGTGCGATCGTGACGGCCACCGTCGCGATCACGGAGGGCTTCAACGACGTCTCCGAGATCTTCATGTCGGATCGAGAGAGCCATCCCGGGTTCTCGACGTTCATCCCGACGTCCCCCGAGCACGCCCAGTCCGGAACGGTCGTGCTGACCCCGCCGTCCGCCGTCCCCGAGGAGGTCTTCGAGGTGTTCGTCTTCTGGAACGTCGCATGGGTCAACACGTCGCCGGCCGACGCCACGGTGCGGCTCGGCGACGCCGCAGCGGGCTGACGGGGGGGCCGTGGTGCGCGCCGTGCGGCTCGTCGAGACGGGGCGGCCGCTCGAGGCTGCCCAAGTCGAGTCTCCCCGGCCGGGCCCGGAGGACATCACGGTGCGCATCGAGGCTGCCGGGATCTGCCGTTCCGACATGCACTACCGGTCCGGCCACCCGACCACCGGCGTCCTCCCGATCACCCTCGGCCACGAGATCGCCGGGGCGGTCGAGGCACGCGGGGGTGGCGTCGCCGGGTTGGAGGTCGGCGACCGCGTCGCCGTCCACTACCTGATCACGTGCGGCGCATGCCGCTGGTGCCTGTCGGGATCCGAGCAGTTCTGCCCGGAGGCGCAGATGATCGGCAAGGACCGCGACGGCGGCTACGCCGAGACGGTCGTCATCCCGGCCCGAAACGCCCATCGCGTGCCCGACACGGTGCCGATCGAGCACGCCGCCGTGATGATGTGCTCGACGGCGACGTCGCTGCACGCCCTCCGCAAGGGGCGTTTCGCGCCGGGCTCGCAGGTAGCGGTGTTCGGTGCCGGCGGCCTCGGGATCTCGGCGATCCAGCTCGGCATGGCGCTCGGGGCTGCCGCCGTGTATGCGGTCGACATCGACGACGCCAAGCTCGATGCGGTCGCCACCCTCGGGGCCGTCCCCATCGACGGCCGAGGCGGCACGGCGGCCACCGAGATCGTCACTGCGTCGGGAGGCGGCGTCGACATCGCCCTCGAGCTCGTCGGGTCGGCGCGGCTGCTGCGGGACTGTCTCGAGGCGACGTCGGCGATGGGCCGGGTCGTCTCGGTCGGGCTGACGGAGGAGTTGGTCGAGCTGAGCCCCTACCGGGACTTCATCGTGAGCGAGAAGGAGTTGATCGGATGCTCCGACCACCTCGGCTCGGAGATCCCGGAGCTCATGGAGATGGCTGCCAGGGGCGACATCGACCTCGGCAGGGCCATCACCAGGGTCGCCCCGCTCGAGGCGGCCGCCGTGAACGGGGTGCTCGACGATCTGGAGCGCTTCGACGCGGGGATCCGCACCGTGATCCGACCCTGAGGGTCACTCCTGCGGCTGGCCGGGTGACGACACCCTGTCGAGGAACCGGGAGACGAGCCCCTCGTATCGCTCGGGACCGACGTTCCACACCGTCACGTGGCCCGCTCCGTCGAATCGCTCGTATCTGACCAGGTCTTGATCGGCGCCTGCCGCGAATGCGTCACTGCCGGCGATGGGCACCGTGTCGTCCTCTGTCCCGTGCAACAGCAGGATCGGAACGTCGAACTCCGCCGCCCGCGCCACCTGGTCCAGCTCCGGCCACTGGAGGTCGAATCGGAGGCGAGCGATGACCTTCGCCGATGCGGTCAGGATGCCGGGTATCCCCCGCTCCCGTGCGTCGTTGTCGACGACGCCCTCGAGGTCGAGCACCGGGGAGTCGAACACCACCCCGCGGACCATGCCGGCCATGTCGGAGTCGTGGAGGAACATCGACACGATCTCGGCGCCCATCGAATAGCCGATGAGAACGATCTCGGTGCCTCCCCGGTTGACGGCGTACGTCGCCGCCACCTCCACGTCGCGCCACTCGTCGCGACCCCAGGCGTAGAGCCCGGACTCGCTCGGGGCCGCTCCGTCGTCGTTGCGGTACGTGATCACGAGGACGGGGAAGCCGGCTTCGACCAGCGTCGGGAGGATCCGCAGGCTCTGTTTGCGCTCGTCGAGGCCCTTGCCGTGGACGAACACGACCCAGGTCTGCCTGACGCCTGGTACGAACCAGGCTGCGTTGACGCCGAGCTCGCCGGGGAGCCTGATCTCCTCGAAGTCGATGCCGAGCGCGGTGGAAGGGTCACCGACGAATGCGTACTGGTCGAAGGCCGCCCGGTCGCCCGGCTCGAACCTCCCTTGCAGCGTGCGGAAGGTCCGCTCGACCGTCTCGTCGCCGAGCTCCACGATCTCCGCTGCCTGGCCGTATGCGCCGTTCGCCCCCACAACGCCCCACACGCCTTCCTGCTCGGTCAGCGCAGTGCGCGTCAGCAGGATCCGGCCGCCGCCGAGCGCCGCCACCTCGATGTCGAAGGACGTCTCCAGCGGGCGCGGGGTGAGGAGGTCGCGTTCGAGGACCTCCGTGAAATACAGAGAGCCTCCGACGAACCCTCCGAGGAGCACGACCGCCAGGGCGATGGCGCCGCGTCTTGCCCACCTGACGATGCGGGTGCTCTCCACGACCGGGATGCTATCGGAGGGCATAGAGTGCGCCGCGTGGCGACGACGATCGATGTCGAGATCACGATCCCGGCCGCCGTCGAGACGGTTTGGGACGATCTCGCCGATGTGGCATCGCATTCCGAGTGGATGACCGACGCCGCCCGAATCGATTTCGTCGGCGAGCAGCGCTCAGGCGTCGGTACGACGATCGCCGTGCTCACGAAGGTCGGCCCCATCTCGCTCCGTGACCAGGTGGAATTCGTCGCCTGGCGGCCCCCGTATCACATGGCGATCCGCCACCGCGGCCTGGTCACCGGAGATGGCTCGTTCGTCCTGTCCCCCGAGGGAGACGGCACCCGGTTCTCGTGGAGCGAACGGCTCGACTTCCCGCTGCGCATGGGAGGCGTCCTCGGCGAGTTGGTCGCGGCGCCGATCCTCCGGGCCATCTGGCGCAGAAACCTCGAAAAGCTGCGAACGAGGTTCGTCTGAAGGCGGCGG
>DASWKR010000011.1 GCA_036396535.1 Acidimicrobiia bacterium
TTCGGGAACCGGGTCGACGATGTCGACTTCGATCCGTCGTGGCACGAGCTTCTCGATGGCTCGATCGGGAGGGGAATGCACGCAGTCGCATGGACCGACCCCGGGGGGTGGGTGGCCCGGGCGTCGTACAACTACCTCGAGTCCCAGGTCGAGCCGGGGCATTGGTGTCCCGTCTCGATGACGGCTTCCGCAGTCGGCGCCGTGCGCATGGAGCCGGATCTGGCCGCTGAGTGGGAGCCACGTTTGCTGTCGCGGGTCTACGACCCGACGCCGCGACCTGCCGGTTCGAAGAGCGGCGTCCTCGTCGGCATGGGGATGACCGAGAAGCAGGGAGGATCGGACGTACGGGCCAACACCACCACCGCGTCACCGCTCGGCGACGGCAGGTATCGCATCGAAGGCCACAAGTGGTTCACGTCGGCGCCCACCAGCGACGCCTTCCTGGTGCTCGCGCAGGCGCCGGGAGGCCTGACGTGCTTCTTCGTGCCGCGCTTCGACGAGGACGGGGGCCGCAACGCCATCCGCATCCAGCGGCTCAAGGACAAGCTGGGCAATCGTTCCAACGCCTCGTCCGAGGTCGAGTTCGAGGGCGCGACCGCGCACCGGGTCGGCGAGGAGGGCAGAGGCGTCGTGACGATCATCGAGATGGTGAACGGCACCCGCCTCGACTGCATCGCCGGATCGGCAGGCATCATGCGCCAAGCGGTGTCACAGGCGATCCACCACGCCCGGCACAGATCGGCGTTCGGCTCGAAGCTCTTCGACAAGCCGCTCATGCGCAACGTGCTGTGCGACCTCGAGATCGAGGTCGAGGCTGCTGCGTGGCTCATGGGGCGCGTGGCGCACAGCTTCGACCGCGCTGGTCACGACCCGAGCGAGAGACAGCTACGACGCATCCTCACGCCGATCGCCAAGTACTGGGTGACGAAGCGGTGCACGGAGGTCGTGCGCGAATCCTTGGAGTGCCTGGGCGGCAACGGCTACGTCGAGGAGTCGCTCCTGCCGATGCTCTATCGCGAGTCGCCGCTCAACGCCATCTGGGAAGGCTCCGGGAACGTCATCGCTCTCGACGTCCTGCGGGTCGTCCGTCGCGAGCCCGAAGCGGTCGAAGCCCTCGTCGGCCTCCTCAGGCGAGGGTCCGATGAAGCGGGATACGACGCAGAGTCCACGATCGCCGACATCGCCGGCACGCCGGAGGCCGGTGCCCGCAGTCTCGTGGAGCGGCTCGCGGTGCTGGCCCAAGCTGCCCTGCTGACCGAGAACGCACGGCCGGCCGTCGCCGAGGCCTTCGTGGCGTCGCGGCTCGAGGGCCGGTCTGGCCGCCTCTACGGGACCCTCACAGGAGAGTACGACGCCGATGCGATCCTCGAAGCCTGACCGCTCACATCCATCCGATAGGCCCTACCGTTGCGCCGTCGCGGCTGATGGCATGTCGATATGAGAACCCGAATCGCCCTCATCTCCGTCGTCCTGCTCGCCGTTGCGGCGTGCGGAGGCGAGCCATCGGCGACGTCGACGTCTCCGCTAGATGGTTCGACGACCGTCACGGCGGCGCCTCCGACGACGGCGGCGCCGACGACCGCGGTGCCGATGACGACCCTCGCCCCAGGTACGACCATCCCGCCCTCGACGTCGCAGGTGACGTCGACCACGGGGCCTCCATACGTGGTGCCGGGCACACCGGATCTGACACCTCCCGATCCGCTCAACGGGAGTGAGGGTGCGTCGGGATCCGGGTGCGCTCCCGGCACCGACGACCTACCGAGTGGGATCTGGTTCGGCTTTCTCGTCGAGAGGTCGGACTCGGCTGTGGAATTGGACCTGGCGTGCTTCTACTTCGGCGACATCGCCTGGGAGAAGGCTGCCGAGGTGGGCCAGGAAGCCAACAACGACTACTGGATCGTGAACGAGAACCCGCTGGTGCGCACGGTTCCGGTTGCGGGCGACGCCGCGGTGTGGGCGATCACGGGCGACGCCACCCTCGGCCACGAGCGGCTCGCCTACGCCGATTGGACCGGAGCCGAGTCCACGTACACCCCGTGCCCCGGTGAGGGTTGCACGGTGTGGCTGTACGTGAACGACGGAGTCGTCGACGAGATCGTCGAGCAGTACCTGCCCTGACTGTTTCCCTGGTCAGTCGCCGCCGCCTCCCGGCCCCAGCCAGAAGGGATCGTCGGGTCGGACTTCCCTGGCCCGCCTGACGGCGTAGCCGGCGTGCACGATGACGTGGTCTCCAACTTCGGCATCCGGAACCATGACGAGGTCGACCTCGCGCAGCACGCCTGCTGCGTCCACCCTCCCCGGTATAGAGGCGGGCGACGGATCGCCGATCCACACGATCCTCCCTGGTACGGCGAGGCACATCGTCAGTCGCGCACCGTGAGGGAGACGAGGACGACGCCGAGCGCTCCGGGGCCGTCGTCGGACATCTCGAGGTCGCCGGCCATCTCGATGGAGACCCTCGGGGCGTAGCCCCATCGGTGGCGCGCCATGCGGTCTACGGCGCTCCCGAGAGACTCCGCGGTGAAGCCGGAGAGGGCGCCGACACGAAGCCGGATGGCTTCGATGCGACGGTTCGGCTCTTCGGCCTCGGCGCGGGCCAGGAGGTCCCTGACGATCCCCGTCTCATGCATCGTCGATCTCCCGCGTGACCGTGGCGACGGCTTCCTCGACTTCGGGAGACAGCGCCGTTCCCGAGGTCAGGTCTCCGGCTTCGATCCCGTACACGACAAGGCTGGCGGGGAGGCGCCGCAGCGCTCTGGCGAGCTCGATCGTCTCGGCGACACCGACGGCATGGGTGGACGTGAACGTCCCAAGAGGCAGAGGGGCGCGCAATGGATCGAACTGACGGACGGTCCCGGGCGGAGAGCCCGTGCGGGTGGCGTCCACGATGATGACCTCGTCGGCTTCCTCCCAGAGATCGATGAGCTCGTACGACCCGAACATGACACGGTGCGCCTCGATCGTGCGCACCCGGTCGGCGACCTCGAGGCCAGCGGCGTCGTCACTCCTGAACGGGTTGCCGAGGCCGATGAGCATGCGCTTCACGGTCACGGCTCCCTGTCGACGGTGAGGTCGAGGAAGTGGGTGGCGCACGAGATGCACGGGTCGTAGTTGCGGATCGCCTGCTCGAGCTGCCAGCGGAGCTCGTCGTCCCCGAGGGCGGCGTGCCCCGAGGCGTACACCTTGAGGTCATCCTCGATGCTCAACTGGTTCTGCGAGGTCGGCGGGACGATGTGGGCGTCCGTGATGGCGCCTGCGTCGTCGACCAGGTAGCGGTGGTAGAGCAGGCCCCGGGGCGCTTCCGTGGCGCCATGACCGACAGCGCCACGAGGGTCGACCGCGATCGACGGTGAAGGGGGCTGCTCGTACTCGGCGATGAGGCGCAGGGCTTCCTCCACCGCCAGCACCGTCTCGACGGCTCGAACGACGATGCTCCTGAACGGGTTCCTGCAGACCGGTCCGAGGCCGGCCGTCTCCGCCGCCATCTTGGCGACGGGCGTGAGCTGCTCCGAGTTCAGGCTGTACCTCGCCATCGGTCCAACGTGAAAGGCGCCCCTCTCCTTGATGTGGGCGTGGAGTGCGTTCGACCATGCGACGTGGGTCTCCTCGAAGTGCTCGGGCCACTCGTCGACGGCGATGTCGAGACCGCGGTTCGAGACGACGCGGCCTTCGTGTATGGCGTACTCGTCCTCGTGGCGGAGTGCGACGAACTCGTAGTCCCGCTCGAACTCGGGGAACGAGAAGGCGGAGACCCACTCGGCGGTTGCCAAGGCGGCCTCGAGAGCCCACTCGAGCTCGGGAACCATGGCGGCCAGCTCCCGGCGGGTCGGTGTCCGATAGAAGCCGCCGACCTTGACGTTGATCGGGTGGATCTCCCTGCCACCGAGGAGCGTCATGATCCGGTTCCCGAGCCGCTTCAGGCGAAGGCCTCGCTCGACGATCGCCTGGTGGTCGTGCGCCATCGCCACCGCGCTCTCGTACCCGAGGAAGTCCGGGGCATGCAGGAAGTAGAGGTGGAGGACGTGGCTCTCGATCCATTCCCCGCAATAGAGCAGCCGTCGCAGGGCGCGGATCGGGCCATCGACCCGGACCCCCGCCGCGTCCTCCATGGCGGCGCACGAGCTCATCTGGTAGGCGACGGGGCAGATGCCGCAGATGCGGGCCGTGATGTCGGGCACCTCCTTGAACGACCGGCCTCTGAGGAAGGCTTCGAAGAACCGAGGCGGCTCGAAGATCTTGAACTTCAGGTCGAGCACCTCGTCGCCCCGAAGTTTGAGATACATGGCGCCTTCACCCTCGACTCGCGCGAGGTAGTCGACCGCGATCTCGCGCTCAGTGCTCATGCGCCTCGCTCGCTTCCTTGAACTCCGGGGCGTAGGCATTGAACGTCCGGAGGGCGAGCACGAGGTCGTGCTCGATGACCCCGAGCTCGGTCCACCGGTCGGTGAGCGATGGCACGTTCGGGGACGTGGCCGGTCCGAAGCATCCGTAGCATCCGCGGTCATAGGCCGGGCAGATGGCGCCGCAGCCTGCGTGGGTGATCGGGCCGAGACACGGTGTGCCCCTCGTCACCATCACGCACGGCGTCCCTCGCATCTTGCACTCGACGCACACGCTGTGGCCCGGGGTGGCGGGCTGCCGGCCGGCGACGAAGGCGTCGATGACTTCGACGAGCTGGTGCTTCGAGATCGGACAGCCTCGCAGCTCGAAGTCGACGTCGATGTGGTCGGCGATCGGGGTCGACGTCTCCAGGGTGTCGATGTATTCGGGGCTGGCGTACACGATGCTGAGGAACTCGTCGACGTTGCCCCAGTTCTTCAGGGCCTGGATGCCACCCGCTGTGGCGCAGGCCCCGATGGTGACCACCGTGCGAGACACCTCGCGCACTTGGCGGATGCGTGAGGCGTCGTGTGCGGTGGTGATCGACCCTTCGACGAGGGACAGGTCGTACGGTCCCGCCACCACCCCGCGCGTCGCCTCGGGGAAGTAGGCGATGTCGATCGCACCCGCGATCGACAGCAGCTCGTCCTCGCAGTTGAGCAGGGTGAGCTGGCAGCCGTCGCACGAGGCGAACTTCCAGACGGCGAGCTTGGGGCGCCTCGTCACAGCTCGACCACCCGCATCCGCTCCATCACGCGCCTGTACGGGACCACGGGACCCTGCCGGCAGGCGAAGTCGGGTCCGTACTGGCAGTGGCCGCAGAACCCGACGGCGCACTTCATGTTCCGTTCGAGGCTGATGAACACGTCCTCAGGGCGCACCCCGGTCGCCTTGAGCTCCCGGGCGATGACCTTCATCATGATCTCCGGCCCGCACACCATGGCAAGGGTGTTCGCCGGGTCGAAGGCGATCCTCGGAAGCAGGCCGGTCACGACGCCGACGTCGCCGAACCATCCTTCGTCGGACCGATCGACGGTCACCTCGATCTCTGCGTCGAAGCGGCTCCTCCACTCCTGGAGCTCGGAGCCGAACAGGAGGTCGCGGGGCGATCTGGCGCCATAGATCAGGGAGACGGTTCCATAGCGGCTGCGGTCGGTCAGGAGGCGGCGCACCACGGGCCGCAGGGGGGCGAGGCCTATGCCTCCGGCTGCGACGACGACGTCTTTGTCGTGGGCCTCGGCGAGCGGCCATGGGGTCCCGTACGGTCCGCGTATGCCGACCTCATCGCCGGCCTCGAGGCCGCAGATCGCCCTGGTCACCGCCCCGACCGCTCGGACTGTGTGTGACAGCGACTCCCCGGCGCCGCCGCCGCCCGACACCGATATCGGTACCTCGCCCACTCCGAAGACGTAGACCATTGCGAACTGACCCGGTGCGAACGCCGCCCCTCGATCTCCTACCGGCTCGAGGTCGATCGTCACCGTGTCCGCCGTCTCGTGGCGGGAGGCGACGACTCGATACGGGCTCGGGAGCATCGCCTCGGCGGGGAGTGGTGGGGTCGTCGATTGCGCACTGTGCGTCATCTCGACTCCCCGTAGAGGTCCAGGAGTTGCAGCCTCGTGCTCTGGAGGCGGCCGACGGCCTCCCTGGCGATCACCTCGAGAACCTGCCGCGCAAGGGCGCTGTCGCGATCGCAAGCGAGCCGAACGGCGGCCGCGTCGAACGACGTCGCGGTCGTGTCGGTCAGCGCCTTGGCGCGCCAGTTCCACCGCTGTGGCGGGAACAGCCAGCTGATCCCGACCAGGTCGCCGTCGCCCAGGGTCTGGATGACGATGGGCGGCCTACCGGGGCTCGTCAGCTCCAACCCGACCTTGCCCTGGTCGATGACGTAGAACGTCTCGGCGTCTGCCGCCTCTTCGAACAGCACGTCGCCGACTCTGAAGCGGACTCGGCGGCTCACCGACTCCATGAACGCAGCATCGTTCGCCCCGAGTCGGGACAGGAGGTCGGCTCCCGCTCGCCTTCGTCCTTCGCTCATCCGGCCCCCGCGGAGTCGGCCCGGATGGCGGCGACCTCTTCGGTGATGTCGATCCCGACGGGGCACCACGTGATGCACCTCCCGCAGCCGACACAACCAGAAGACCCGAACTGGTCGTACCAGCTGGCGAGCTTGTGAGTCATCCACTGCCTGTACCTCGACCTCGTGGACGAGCGGACGGGGACGTCGTGCAGCTTCGAGAAGTCGAGCGTGAAGCACGAGTCCCATCTGCGGCTGCGAGCCGCGGCAGCGCCGTCGAGTGCCGACGTGTCCTCGGTGGTCGAGCAGAAGCAGGTCGGGCACACGAGGGTGCAGTTCGTACAAGCCAGGCACCGTTCTGCTACGTCGTCCCAACGAGGGTGATCGCTGTTCTCGTACAGCAGCTCCTTGATCCCAGCCGTGTCCATGGCCCTTCCCATGCTCTCGGCGGTGTGCGCCACGATCTCGCCGATCGCCGTCTCGTCGGCCCGGTCCGCAAGGCGGCCGGGGAGCCGGTCCAGGACCTGTTCGCCGCGCTCCGTGCCCGCCTCGATCACGAACTCGTGACGCCTCGAGTCGATGACCTCTGTCATCACGAGGTCGTAGCCCGACGTGCAGCGCGGGCCCGTCTCCATCGACACGCAAAAGCACGTCCCGCCGGCGACGGCACAATTGACGCCGACTGTGAACGCTTCCCGGCGGACGTTCGCATAGGTCCGATCGACCATCGCCCCCATGAAGACCCTGTCTTGGATGTCGATGGCCGCCAGCTCGCAGGCTCGGGCGCCGAGAAAGGCGTACCTGACGGTCGGGAGGTCACTCTCCGAGAAGACGAGCGACCCGTTCGTTCGCTTGATCTGCAGGAGCTCCGTTCTCGGAGGGAACAGGTACTTCTTCCACGAGTGAGGTCCGACGGCGTAGCCGAACAGTGCCTCGTCGTGGCGACGGCGCAGCCGGTATGTGCCGCCATCCTGGGTGTCCGTCCAGCCGATCGGGAGGTCTTCGACCCCGGAGAGCTCGTCGTAGACGATCGCATCGTCGCGGATCGTTGGCCCCACGATCGTGTAACCCTCCTCGACGAGGACATCGAAAAGCGATCCGATGTCGCTGCGGTCGACGACGCGCCCGGCCATGAGGTCTTCTCCCTGCATCCCGGCAAACCTACCCATCCCGCGGCAACTTGGTCAGGGCCGTTCGGACGTTGCGATGCGCTGCCGCCGGGGCACATGACGCCGCAGCTCAGGGGAGCCTCTCGGCACCGGCGAGGACTCGGAGAGCGTTGAGGGTGATCATCTCGTTCGGGGCCGAGCGGCCCCAGTCGACCACCTCGACCGTGCCAGCATCCGAGCCGGGCGGCTTCCACCAATAGGCGCCCGGGCGCCACCTGCCGTCGGTGAGGCGGCGCCGCGGCAGCGCGGGTCGCCTGCCACACCGACCCTGGAGAGCACGAGGAGAGCCTGGAGGACGTCGTAGTGCCAATAGGGTGGGTAGTGGAGCGCCAGCCAAGCCCGGTTGATCACCGCTCCGGCGTGAAGCGAGTGGTAGACACGATGCTCGAGCAAGAGCTCGGCTGTCCGCATCGCCGCCGCCTTGGCGCGCTCGTCGCCGGTTGCGAGCCAGTACTCGAACAGGCCCCACATCGCCGGGAGCGACTCGTGGAATGAAGAGCGGCGCCCGGATGCGGCGATGTCGCAATTCCAGCCGCCGTCGGGCCACTGCCAGTCGATCAGCGAGTCCGCCAGCAACCCGACTCGATCGTCCTCCGCCAGCCCGAGTCGCGAGCAGACGGCGAGGACGTTCCCTTCCTGCGAGGCACAGCGTCGCACCAGTCCGTCCACGGTGGTGATCCGGGAGCGATGTCCTTCGCTCGTCAGCCAAGCGAGCACGGTGTCTGCGGCTCTCGTCGATCTCGGCTCATGGGCGGGTACGCCGAGCTCGACGAGGGAGACGAGGCGCCAGTGGGCGCCCCTCCATTTGCTGTACGGGTGGACGCCGAAGGCTCCATCCGGGCGTTGGCCGCCGAGCAGCGCCGTCACCTTGGGCCCGGCGAGGATCCCGTCGTCCGGGTCGGCTCGTCCGCCGAGGAGGTCGCGGCGCGTAAGAGAGCGAATGGCCGGTTCCTCGGACTCGAGCAGCCAGGCGATGGCGCGGCGCGTCGCCTCGTCCCAGTCTCCATCGGCCACGTCGGCGCGCCCGTGCTCGGGCCGATTGTGGCAGGCGGCCGCCTGCCACCGCCTCGAGGCGCCAAGGAAAACATGACTCGACGGCGGCGCAGCCGGGTACATGGGCGCTGGATGCACAGGCCGCCTGTCTCACGGGAGGACGGAACATGACGGACATCTGGAGCTACGAGGAAGATCTCGTCGACGTCGTTCAGAGCATCTCCGGCTTCGACGTCGAAGCACGGGATGGGAGGATCGGCACGATCGATGACGCCACCCTCGACGTGGGTTCGAGCTACATCGTCGTCGACACCGGCCCGTGGATCTTCGGCAAGAAGGTCCTGCTCCCTGCCGGCCTGATCGAAGCGATCGACCTCGACGAGGAGATCGTCTACGTCGACAGGACGAAGGAGGAGATCAAGAAGGCACCCGAGCTGCCTGAGGGCTCATTCCGGGACGATGCGTACCGAGTGGACATCGCCACCTACTACGCGTCCGGACCGCTCACGTTCTGACCGGACATCTGATGAGCCGACGACGGCGGTCCCTTCGTGGGGCCGCCGTCGCTGTGTCACGCCTGCGACGGGAGGGTAGATAGCCGTCATGGAGCGCACGACACCCATCGGACGTGACCTCGAGGCGATCACGATCCTCGCCCCGCCGGGGCGCGCCCTCGACCGCATCGATGGAGTGCGCTGGGCCGACCTCGACGAGTTCGGCCACTTCCGTGTGGCTACGTCAGACGTCGACGACAGCAGGCTGCAGTTCACCGTGGCTGCATCGGATCCCGGGCTGGACCCCGCCAGCGACACTGC
Source organism: Acidimicrobiia bacterium (assembly GCA_036396535.1). Taxonomy (NCBI): domain Bacteria; kingdom Bacillati; phylum Actinomycetota; class Acidimicrobiia; species Acidimicrobiia bacterium. Next base: position 9,378 of record DASWKR010000011.1, read on the forward strand.
CTTGTGCCGCAGCGGCTGGGTAACGGCAACCCCGCTCTCGTCCGTGGAGCCGGCCCCGTTCCCCGGCGAACGCGTCGAAGAGCTCTTCCGGATGCGGCCTGGCTGAGGGGGGTTTTGTTTCTTCGATTCGGGGTAGACCGGGGCGTGCCGACGCCGCAATGCATGAAAGGCACCAGGGAGAATGACTCGCCTCGGGCTCTCCGTCGAGAGGGCGGCCCTTCCGACTCTCCACTTCGAGACTTCGCACCTCCGCAGGTTGTCCGGTCGTCACGGGCTGTACGAGCACGCCGAGCACGATGTGCCGAGGCGCGCCCACGGATACACGACGGACGACAACGCGCGGGCTCTCGTTGTGCTCTCCCATGCGGCACTGCGGCACGACAACGGCGCCCGGTACCTGCTGCCTCGCTGCGCCGCCTACGTCATGCAGGCCCGGGTTCGGCGCGGCTGGCTGAACCGGAAGGCGGATTCCGGCCGCTGGGCAGGCGATCGAGGTCCCGACGACACCCACGGACGGGCATTGTGGGGACTTGGAGCCCTCGTGGCGGCCGGGGTGCTCGTCGACGAGGCAGCGGCCGTGTTCGCCAACGGCTGCGATCTCGACTCCCCTCATCCGCGGGCGAACGCCTACGCGGCGCTCGGAGCCGTCGCGGTGCTGCCAACCGGCCTCCCGTGCGCTGAGCGGATGCTGGAGTCAGCGGTTCGGTGTATTCCTCGCTTCGGTTCGGACCGGGCGTGGCCGTGGCCGGAGCCGCACCTCACGTATGCCAACGCCAGGCTGCCGGAGGCTCTCATCGCGGCAGGATCCGCCATCGAGGACGCCGGCCTCGTCGAGCAGGGTATCGTGCTCCTCGAGTGGCTCAGCTCCGTCGAGTCGGGTGCAGCCGGCTTCAGCTTCACGCCCGTCGGCGGCCGCGGTCCCGGAGATGGCACCCCGGGTTTCGATCAACAGCCGATCGAGGCGTGGGCCATGGCAGATGCATGCTTGCGGGCATACCGTGTCACGAGATCGGCGGTGTGGCTCGACCGCGCCGAGCAGGCGGCGATGTGGTTCCTCGGACACAACGACGTCGGCGTCTCTCTCTACGACTGCGCGACCGGGGCCGGTTTCGACGGGCTCGAAGACCGAGGCGTCAACTCGAACCGAGGAGCCGAGTCGACGTTGGCCGCGCTCGGTGCGTTGTGCGTGCTCGTTGATTGCCGCCTCGAGAGGAGAGGCCTGTGACGATACGAATAGCCATGTTGGCGCCGATCACCCACGCCTATCCACCGAAGGGATACGGTCCATGGGAGAGGGTCACGCACGACCTCACCGAGCGCCTCGTCGCAGACGGCGCCGACGTGACGCTCTTCGCGCCCGGCGGGTCCGTCACATCCGCAGAGCTCGTCGAAACGGTCCCGATCCCACTCTCGAGCGCCGTTGGCGGGCTCGACCCGCGCCTGGCAGAGACGGAGCACATCGCCACCGCCATGGAGATGGCTTCTCGCGGCGGCTTCGATGTGATCCACTCTCATCTCCACGTCCACGCCCTCGCCTTCTCGCGGCTCGTTCCCTGCCCGGTGGTGACGACACTCCACGGAGTGGCCTGGGACGCGGCCACCCACGGCCTGCTGCGGCGCTACGCGTGGTCGCCGTTCGTTTCGATAAGCGACTCGGAACGCAGGAGGTTGCCTGAGTTGAACTATGTCGCCACCGTCCACAACGGCATACGCGTCGACGAGATCCCACCCGGCCCGGGGCGGGGCGGCTATCTGGCCTATGTCGGCCGGATGGCTCCGGAGAAGGCGCCAGATCTCGCCATCGACATCGCCCGGCGCGCCGGACTTCCCCTTCTCATGGCGGGCGTCGTGGAACCGAGGCACAGTCTGTTCTTCGACGAGGCGGTTCGACCAGGGCTCACGGGACGGGGCATCGAGTACCTCGGTTCGCTCGACAGGGCCGACGTCGCCTTCCTGTTGCAGGACGCCAGCGCCTTGCTCATGCCGCTCCGGTGGGACGAGCCGTTCGGCCTCGTGGCCGTCGAGGCCCTGGCGGCAGGCACCCCGGTCATCGGTTGGAATCGCGGGGCGATCCCGGAGATTCTCCGGGACGGGGAGACGGGGTTCATCGTCGACACCGTCGACGCAGCGATCGGTGCGATCCAGCGACTGTGGACGATCGACAGGGATGAGTGCCGACGCGACGCCGCAGAGCGCTTCAGCGATGCGGCGATGGCTGCAGGGTATGCGGACGTGTACCGCACGGTGACGAGTCAGAGTCAGGTCATCGAGTCGATCAGCTGACGTACGGGATCTGGGCTGCCCGGGTCAGGCGGTGGCGCGAGCCCTCCCCGGCTCCGACAGCAGCCTGGCGTATTGCTCGGCGATCCCTCTCCAGCCCAGCCCGAGACCGCGCCGCCGAGCCTCTTCAGCGTGGAACTCGTACAACGGGGCATCGTCGAGGATGCTGTGGATCGCCTTCGCCATCGCATCCGCATCGTGATCGACGACCAGCCCTGCTCCGTCGCTCAGCAGTTCGACGGCGTGGGGGAAACGGGTCGCCACGACCGGACGGCCTGCTGCGACGGCGTCGATGACCACTCCTGAGCACACTTGCTCGTCGTTGTCATATGGCACGATGACGACATCGCTCGATCGGACGAGCCGATGGAGCTCGAGGTCCCCCACGTACCTGTCGACGAACTCGACGATCCCGGTTGCGTCGAGCTCCTCCACCAGGCTCTCGAGGGAGCTGCGGTATGTCGTCCCAGTGGCGCGAATCACCTCTGGATGGGTCTGGCCGACGATCCGGTAACGCAATCCGGGCGTCACGCCCCTCAGCTTCGACACTGCCCTGATGGCGCGCTCGAGGCCTTTGCCGGGGCCGAGAAGCCCCCAGCTGATCAACTCGGTTCTCGGCGTGGGGCGCACGGGGACCGGGGCCCATCGGGAGCCGTGGTCGATCACCGCGACCTTCATCGGCGACACGTCGTAGCCGGCTGCGAGGAACGTTCGCGCCGCCATCGACGGCACGACGACGCGGCTGCTCGCAGCCGCGAGCGATTCGACGATGTCTCGCTGGCGTGCCGTCGGGTGCCGGAGCACTGTATGGAGAATCGAAACGATCGGGCGCTCGATGTGCTCCGTGAGGTCGATCACGGCGACTCCGTCATCGGCGCCGTAGATGCCGTACTCATGTTGGAGGACGACGACGTCCGTTCCGTTGAGATACCTGGCCGCGGCCCTCCTGCTCACCGTGCTCTCCGGATCGAACTCCATACTGGTCGCCGTCACCGTCTCGTCGAGGACCGGCTCGACGTTGCGACGGATCCTGGCGACGTCCACGGAGACGTTCGGGCTCTTGGCGCAGAGGCCCTGGGCGAGCGACTCTGCGAATCGGGCGATCCCGCAGCGACTGGGAGGATACGTGGACACCATCCCGGCCCGAAGGGCAGCCTTGTCGTGAATCGGTTGCTGGACCATCGGCCAGTAGTACCCCGGTTGGTTCACTTCAAACGCCGAGGCTCGGGCGGCTCTTCCGCTTCGCTCGTGTGTGACCCCATGCCGTCTCGATCCGGCGTCGATGGCGAGAATCGAGGCATCGCGCCCGGCGACCGCCGGCGCTCAACGTGACAGGCGAGCCACGAACCAGTCGCGTGCCAGCTCGGCTGCCGCCGCCAGGGTTCCGGGTTCCTCGAAGAGGTGGGTGGCCCCCGGCACGATGGCAATGCGGCTCTCGCATCTCAGCCTGCGTTGGGCGGCGCGGTTGAGCTCGATGACCTGGGTGTCGAGACTCCCGACGATCAACAGCGTGGGACTGGCCACGTCCTCGAGGCGGTCGGCCGCCAGGTCCGGCCTTCCGCCGCGTGAGACGACGGCCCGAACGTCCACGCCTCCCCCGGCGGCTGCCCAGAGAGCGGCTGCCGCGCCGGTGCTGGCTCCGAAGTAGCCGATCGCAGCGCCGCCCGTCTCCGGCTGCGCCGTGACCCAGGCCGTGGCCCCGACCAGCCGCTCGGCCAGCAGCGGGATGTCGAACACGTTGGAGCGGTTCTCGGCCTCCTCCGGCGTCAGGAGATCGAAAAGCAGGGTGGCGAGCCCTGCATCGTTCAGCGTTCGAGCGACGTAGCGATTTCGTGGGCTGTGACGGCTGCTCCCGCTCCCATGGGCGAACAAGACCACCCCCGCGGCGCCGGGCGGCCCCGCGAGCCGTCCTTCGAGGACGACCCGGCCGATCGCCAACCGGGCGTCCCTCTCGCGAGGCGCGGGCGGCGGGCCTGGGACGCCGACCGGCGTCCTGTCGAGGCATCGGACGACCTCCTCGTCGCTGGTCGGCGAGAAGTCCCGGTACCACTGCCCTATGGCATAGAACGGCTCCGGCGTCTCCAGGCTGATCGTCTCGTCCGCTTCGCCCGCGAAGCGGGTCGCCCATCCTCGAGGTGCGACGGGCGTTGCCATGATGATCCGGCGGGCTCCGTGGGCCCTCGCCACCATGCAGGCGGCGCGGGCAGTCGCCCCCGTGGCGATACCGTCGTCGATCACGACGACCGTCTTGCCCTCCATGGGGACCGGGCTGCCGTCACCGCGATAGCGGCGGGCTCGCCGCGCCAGCTCTTCACGCTCGCGGGTCTCGACGGCCGTCACCTCCTCGGGTCGCAGTCCGGCGCGTCGAACGAGATCGCGATCCAAGACCCGGACGCCGTCCTCACCGATGGCTCCCATGGCAAGCTCCGGCTGGAACGGCACGCCGAGCTTGCGGACGAGGATCACATCGAGGGGCGCACCGATCGCTCTGGCGACCTCTGCGGCGACCGGCACTCCGCCGCGCGGCAAGCCGACGACGACGACGTCCTGGCCGCGGAGGCCATCGAGGCGCTCCGCCAGCTTGCGCCCTGCCTCGATCCGGTTCTCGAACATCGTGTTCCACACTCGTCAGCGAGGGCGTCGATGGCAAGAGTCGTTCGACCCGGGAGGGCCATCTCGGCGGGCCGCCCCCGGCGCTACCGTCGGACCATGGACGATCTCACGGCCGTCGGCGACGCCATGTGGGAGGTTCCCAGAGAAGCGGGGATGCGGGTGCCTGGCATAGTCTTCGCGTCCGAAGCGCTGCTCGAGGAGGCAGAGATCGGCCGGACGCTCCAGCAGGTACGCAACGTCGCCCACCTGCCTGGGATCGTCAAGGCGTCGATGGCGATGCCGGACATCCATTGGGGGTACGGCTTTCCCATCGGTGGAGTTGCCGCAACCGACGTCGACGCCGGCGGAGTCGTGTCGCCCGGCGGGGTGGGTTTCGACATCTGCTGCGGTGTCAGGCTGCTGGCGTCCGGGTTCGACGAGTCCGACTTCGACGGAAACCGCGCGGCCGTGATGGACGAGCTCGACCGGCGGATCCCGCGTGGCCTCGGACAGGGCTGCCTTGCACGTATCCCCGTCGAGACGGTTCTGCGGCGGGGGGCGCGCGCCGCCGTTGAAGCCGGGTACGGCAACCGACGTGACCTGGAGCGGTGCGAGGAGCGCGGCGAGTCGGGCGGTGCAGAACCTGCCCGCGTCTCAGTGAAGGCGCGCCAGAGAGGGGCAGGACAGCTGGGTTCCCTCGGCGCCGGGAACCACTTTCTCGAGGTACAGGTCGTCGACGAGGTGGTCGATACGCCCGCCGCCGAGGCTTTCGGCATCACACGAGGCATGGTGTGCGTGATGATCCACTGCGGGAGCCGCGGCCTCGGGCACCAGACGTGCACCGATCAGCTACAGGTCATGGGCAAGGCCATGTCTCGGCATGGCATAGAGGTGCCCGATCGTCAACTTGCGTGTGTGCCGGTTCGGAGCGCCGAGGGGGAGGCGTACATGGGAGCGATGGCGGCGGCCGCCAACTTCGCGTGGGCCAACCGGCACATCTTGGGCCACGAGGCCCGGTCTGCCTTCGCGGCCGCATTCCACATGAGTGTCGAGAAGACCAGCATGGATCTGGTGTACGACGTCGCCCACAATCTCGCCAAGCTCGAAGTGCACGACGTCGACGGAGTCGAGCGTCTGTTGTGTGTGCACCGCAAGGGAGCCACCAGGGCTTATGGTCCAGGACATCCCGACCTCCCTGCCGATCTGAGGGCCGCAGGCCAGCCGGTACTCGTCCCGGGGAGCATGGGTACCGCCTCCTGGGTCATGAGAGGCGTCGCCGACAACCCGGCATTCGGCTCGGCGGCTCACGGCGCCGGGCGGGTCATGAGCCGGCACGCTGCTTTGCGGCGTGACCGCGGTGCTGCCGTCGCCGATCGCCTCGAGAAGGCAGGCATCTCGGTGCGTCCCGGTTCGGTCAAGCTGCTCGCCGAGGAGGCGCCATACGCCTACAAGGACGTCGGCGAGGTCGTCGACGTCTGCGTGCGGGCGGGGCTGGCGGCGGCGGTGGCTCGGCTGCGCCCAGTTGGCGTGGTGAAAGGATGAGGCCGGAGCCGGGCGAGCCGCTCGGGATGCCGCGTGGGCACGGGACGTTCGAGCACACCGCCGACTGCGGCATCGAAGCATGGGCGCCCGACCTTCCCGGGTTGCTCGAGGAGTGCGCCTCTGGGATGTTCGGGCTCATGTACCCGCTCGTCGAGAGCGTCGACGGGCGCGAGGTTCGCGTTGCCGCTTCAGGCGAGACGATCGAGGAGCTGCTCGTCTCCTGGCTGGGGGAGTTGTTGTACGTCTCGGAGGTCGAGTCGTTGGCTCTCGTGAGTTTCGCCGTCGACGAGGCGGATGGCTCCTCGGTCAGCGGGCGAGCGATCGGTCGTTCTTCTGCGACGGTCGAATTGCATGGTCCTCCGATCAAGGCGGTCACGTACCACGGGCTGAGTGTCGTCGGCAACGGCGAGTGGCGCGCTCGGATAATCTTCGACGTGTAGCTCGCCCGACTGCCGTTGGTGGCTCGGCGCGCATAGGCTCGGTGCGATGCAGGGTTGGCGGCACGCCCCAGAGCCCCTCGGCAGCCCCGGTCGCAAAGTGCCGTGGGGGTGTTCGTGATGCGTGATGACGATGCTCGGGAGCTGTTCGTGCGGTATCCGGGCAATCCGATCCTGGGACCCGGCCGGTTCCCCCAAGTCGTGAACGCCGTCTTCAACCCCGGAGCCACCGTCCTCGACGATGGGCGCACCCTGCTTCTGTTGCGAGTCGAGTACAGAACCGGTGTGTCGTCTCTGATCGCCGCCACGAGCGACGACGGCCTCACCGGATGGGACATCGACCCCGTGCGCGGCCTCCACCCGAAAGCCGAGGACTTCGCGGAGCGGTGGGGCGTCGAAGACCCGCGGATCACGAGGATCGGCGACGAGTGGTACGTCATCTATGTCGGCTACTCGGGCGCCGGACCGCTCGTGTCGTTGGCGGTCACCCGGGACTTCGTCGATTGGGAGCGGCGAGGCGTGCTCATGCCGCCGGACGACAAGGACGCGGCGCTGTTCCCGACCACATTTGGCGGCCGCTGGGCGCTGGTTCACCGGCCGTCGCCCTCCATGCCAGGACTCGGTTCGCACATGTGGATCTCTTTCAGCCCCGACCTCCACCATTGGGGGGACGCCCAGGTCCTGCTTCCCGCCCGGCGCGGCGGCCTCTGGGACGCCAACAAGGTCGGGCTCGGTCCACCGCCTCTGCTGACGAGCCGCGGGTGGCTCGTCTGCTACCACGGTGTCCGAGTCACGGCATCGGGTTCGATCTACCGCCTTGGGCTCGCCCTTCTCGACATCGCCGAACCGACCCGGGTGATCGCGAGGAGCAGCGAGTGGATCTTCGGGCCGCGGGCGCCTTACGAGCAGTCTGGCGACGTGCCGGGAGTGGTGTTTCCATGCGGGTGGGTGTTGCGCGACGATGGCGACACCGTCCACCTCTACTACGGCGCGGCGGACAGCGTCGTCGGTGTCGCCGAGGCGAGCCTCGAGCGAATGCTGCAGTTCCTCGTCGACACCCCTCCTCAAACTGCAGAGTGGGCGACTCCTGATTCACCGGTCTGATCGTCTCGGCGAGAGCGGCCGTCGACGAGCATTGTGATGTCGCTCGAAGGTCCGCGATTCGGGCCAGAAGTCCCTGGCATGTCCACCCGCCCTGTGTGATGGTTCGCGGTGAAGGGGTGCGCCTTCGACGGGCGTGCTGACGGCGAGGAGGTCGCGTTGATCCACCTCACGTCCGACGGCGTTGAGTCGTCGCTGCGCGTCGCCTTGATCTCGAGGTACCCCCCGAGCGTCTCAGGCGCCGCGGGTGCCGCCTCGCATCTCGTCGAGCGCCTGATCGAGCACCTCGGAGTACGGGTCGAGGTCGTGCGGATCGTCGAGTCCGGAGAGCCGTCCGCTGTCGGGCTACCCGTCGTCATGGAGGTCGATTCACGATCGCCGGATGCCGGAGCCGTTGCGGCCTGGAGGGCGAACCGCTCCGACATCGCGGTCGCGTGGATCGACGATGGACCACCGACACCGTTCCTCGTGCACCTGCTCGAGCATGCGGCCGTTCCCGTCGTGCTCCTGATCGACGAGGTCGCGTCGAGTGGATCGCTCAGCCAGTGGGGCCCGCTCTTCGGCAAGGCTGCGGCCGTTGTGGTGCGTTCCCGTGCCGCCTCGACGTATGTGGGTGGAGCCGCCGCCGACGATCTACGCATCGAAGTGGTCCCCCACGGCTCGCCGTTCCCGGTTGTCTCGATAGATCGGACGCTGCGGCGTCGCATCCTCACATGGGGCTTCCTAGGTCCTGGGGCGGGTGTGGAGCGCGTCATTCGCGCCCTCCCGCTTCTCGCCGACATGGATCCCGTTCCGCGATACCGGCTGATCGGCGCAGGAGATCCCAGATGCTCGTCGAGCGTCGTCGCAAACTATCGGGACGAGCTCGGGGCGCTGGCGGACGATCTCGGGGTGGCGACCCAAGTCGAGTTCGTACCCGGGTACCGGACCCACGACGCGCTCGTGGGTGAGCTGGCGACGGCCGATGTCGTTGCCGTCGTCTACGACGAGGTGGATCGCACGGCCTCGCGGATACTCACCGAGACGATCGGCGCCGGCAAGCCGGTGGTCGCAACGCGATTCCCGGGGGCGGTCGAGGCGCTGCGCTCCGGCGCAGGCACGGTCGTGGCACACGAGGATGACGACGGTTTGGCGTCGGCCTTGAGGCGCTACCTGGAAGACGACTCGTCGTACGGTGCCGCCGTGCGAGCGGCTCGCGGTTCGAGCGTCGAGCACGAGTGGGATGCGGTGGCTGGTGCCATCTTCGCCGTGCTGGCGCGTGTCGTATCCGGCGGAAAGATCACTGTCACCGGTCGATGAGTGGCAGGCTGGTGCCGACAGGGTCAGGAGCCGCGCATGGGAGACGACGAATGCTGAATGTCGAACGGCGCGACGTCGAGATCAGGCCCGATCCCACCAGGGTTGTCGCCAAGCCGTTCGTGCCGGGCGAATCGGCGTTCGCGGGGGGCCCGAGCCGCGCCGAGCTCATCGCCGATCGCGTGATGAAGCTGACCGACGACGAGGTGACGAAGCTCCTGGACGAGACCGTCGAGAGATTCGCCGGGCGGCATCGGGACCTCGTGCGCACCTGGGAGGCCAACGCCGACACGGCGCGCGGGCTCGTGCCGGGCCTCGAGGCGGTGAACGGGGCGCGGCGTCACCTGCTCGGCGCCGTCTTCACCCAGGAGTACGCACCCGGTGCGGCCGCCATATGCAACCCCTCGATCGTTCAGAGCCCGGAAGGCGGGGGTCGCTTCGTCCTCAGTGTGCGCTCCATAGGCGAAGGGCACATATCGTCCGTCGAGTTCAGGACAGGGCACGTCGCCCGGGACGGCTCCGTGCAACTCGACCCCCCCTCGCCGTACCTCACGACGGGAACTCGCCGGACTCCGCGCTACGAGCGGCGGGCGTTCGAGGGGCGCCTCGTCGACCTCGGTGCCGATTCGATGCTGACGGGGCGGCTCGTCGCCGACCTGGGGGAGCGGTTTGGATACGCGGAGCTGCAGGGAGCCCTCGAGGTGCTGCGGCGCAGCGACGTCTCCGAAGCCGCGGTCTTCGAGACAGCCCGCCTCGCTCACTGGTTCGCCTCCTCGAACTACGAACTGGTGTTCTCGGAGTCGATGCCCCTGTCGGAGCGCATCCTGATCCCGGCCGGGCCCGCGGACAGCCAGGGAATCGAGGACGCCCGTTTCGTTCGATTCGTCGACGACGACGGGACGTCCACGTACTACGCCACGTACACGGCGTTCGACGGCTTCACCATCCTCCCCCAGCTGATCGAGACCACCGACTTTGTGACGTTCCGGATCGCGACGCTCGGAGGCGCATGCGCCAGGAACAAGGGCATGGCCCTCTTCCCTCGCAAGATCGAGGGCCAGTACGTGGCCCTCGGTCGACACGACCTCGAGAACCTCCATGTCCTGCGCAGCGACGACATCCGCACGTGGAGTAATGCCGAGCTCATCTACGGTCCGGGGAGAGGTTGGGAGCTCGTGCAGATCGGCAATTGCGGCTCCCCGATCGAGACCGAGCACGGCTGGCTCGTGCTCACCCATGGTGTCGGTCCGATGCGCACCTACGCGATCGGCGCCTTGCTGCTTCACCTCGACGACCCTTCTCGCGTGATCGGCGATCTCGGGTCTCCCCTTCTGGAGCCGGCGGAGGACGAGCGCAACGGCTACGTGCCCAACGTCGTGTACTCGTGTGGCGCCATCGTGGAGGATGGGACCGTGGTCATCCCGTACGGGTTCTCCGACCAGGCGATCCACGTGGCCACCGTCGACCTCGAAGAGCTCATCGCCGCGATGACGTGACGGCCGGCTCACTCCGGGCGGTCGTGACCTTCGGCATCGTTGACGTCAGTGAGCTCGAGGAGGCGCGCCTCGCCTGGCGTGCACGACCGCCTCGATGACCTGCTCGTAGCGCCGTGGGCTGCGTCGCCGGCGCCCGATGGCCGCTCCGGGTACGTCATCCGACGGCTCAAGAGCCGGACGCCGGCGAAGGACGCCAGCGCCAAGCCGGCGACCACGGCCCATTGCAGGGCGCTCATGCCGGTTGTCTTGAGGAACTCGTTGCCGAGGGGGGTGTGAACGGCGAGGACGTGGATGATCGCCGAACCGGCGGCGGCACCGATGAGCCAGGCCGTGGGCCGCCGAACCCGGTCCGATTCGACGAACGCGGCTCTCACGTTGAAAGCGTGAATGAGCTGGCTGAGGACGAGGGTGCTGAAGATCATCGTCTGCGTCGATTGCCAGGACAGATCGAGCACGAAGTGCCCCAAGAGCAGCGCAGCCATCGCAGCGGACGTGAGGATGGCGCCTTGTGACATGAGCAGTGCGATGTTGCGCCCGCTGAGGATGTCGCGGCCCGAGCCGGGCGGGTCGCGCATCAGGTCGCGGATCGGTGCGTCCATGCCGAGCGCCAGGGCAGGTAGAGAATCGGTCACGAGGTTGATCCAGAGGAGTTGGACGGCGGCAAGCGGCTCGCCGAGCCACCCGAACAGGAGGAAGCCGAGCACCATCGTCATGACCTCCGACGCGTTCGAAGAAAGCAGGTAGTGAACGACGTTGCGGAGGTTGGCGAAGATCCGCCGTCCCTCGCGGACCGCCGCGACGATCGTCGCGAAGTTGTCGTCGGCGAGGACGAGCGCCGATGCCTCCTTGGCGACATCGGTCCCGGTGCCCATGGCGACGCCGATGTCGGCAGCCCGCAGAGCGGGGGCGTCGTTCACACCGTCGCCGGTCATGGCGACGATCGCCCCGGTACGCTGCCACGCCTTGACGATCTTCACCTTGTCGACCGGGTCGACTCGCGAGAACACCCGGTACTCGGTCACGGAGCGCGCCAGCTCGTGCTCGTCGGTGCGCTGGAGCTCGGATCCCTCCATCACCCCGGCGGCTTCGATGCCGACCGTCTCGGCCACCGCGGCCGCCGTGACCCGGTGGTCGCCGGTGACCATCACCACCGTGATGCCTGCTCGGGACGCTTCGGCGATGGCGTCATGGACCTCGGGTCGCTCCTCGTCCCTCATGCCGACGAGCCCGACGAAGGTGAGGTCATGCTCGGCGTCTGCAACGTCCCCCGGGGCACCATCGAGATCGCGGTAGGCGAATCCGAGGGTCCGCAGTCCTCGAGCGGCGAGCTCTGCTGCGTCGCCGTCGAGCGACGATCTCCTGGTGTCGTCGATCGGAGCCGGCCCGCCGGCATCGAGGATCGTCGTGGCGCGCTCGATGACGATCTCGGGCGCTCCCTTGACGAGCAGGCGATGGCCGGAGCCGGCCAGGTGGAGCGTGCTCATGCGCTTGCGTCGCGAATCGAAGCCGGCCTCGTCGAGGCGAGGCGATTGGCGGCGAAGCTGCTCGAGGTCCACCCCGCGTTCCTCGAGGGCGCGCAACAGCGCGATGTCCGTCGGGTCGCCTGCGAAGCCGTCCTTCGAGGACCGGGCGTCATTGCACAGCGCCGCGATCTCGACGAGGCGTCGACCCACTGCTGTCCCCGTCGAGAACGTCACCGCTCGATCGGTGGCGGTGATCACCGCGTGCACCCGGATCTCGTTGAGGGTCAGTGTGCCGGTCTTGTCCGTGCAGATGACGTTCGTCGCTCCGAGGGCTTCGACCGCCGGCAGCCGTCGCACCACGGCGTTGCGCTTCGCCATCCTCCGCACCCCACCAGCAAGGCTGATGGTGACAACTGCAGGGAGACCCTCCGGAATCGCTGCCACCGCAAGGGCGACCGCGATGAGGAACATGGTCTCGGCGGGATAGCTGCGCAATGTCCCCGCTCCGAAGATGAGAACGGCGCTGGCTGCTGCGACAATCGCTAGGCGATGACCCACCCTCGTCAGCTCGCGCTGTAGGGGCGTCGGCGGCTCCTTCTGGGCGACGAGAGATGCGATCTTGCCGACCTCGGTGGCGGCCCCGGTGCTCGTCACTATCGCCCGACCTCGTCCAGCGACGACCGCGGTGCCGCTCAAGACCATCGAAGTGCGGTCGGCCAACGACATCTCGACGGGGACGGGGGCGGCCGACTTGGCGACCGGGAGAGACTCGCCGGTGAGCGAACCCTCCGCCATCGTCAGCCGGACGCTGAAGACGACTCGCCCGTCCGCCGGGACGCGATCGCCTGGTTCGAGCACGACCAGGTCGCCCGGCACGACGCCATCCGCGGGAATCTGCTGTTCGGTGCCGCCACGTACCACTCGGGTCCACGGGGCGGTCAGCTGCCGCAGCTGAGCCATCGCTTGTTCGGCGCGCGTCTCCTGTGCGAAGCCGAGCGCCGCGTTGAGGACGACGATCGCCAGGATCGCGATGGCGTCGATCCACTCGTCGATGACGAAGCCGCTGACTGCTGCCGCGACGAGCAAGAGCCAGATGAGGACGTTCGAGAACTGCCTCCCGAGCCGGACGAGATGATCCGGGCGGCGCCGGCCGACGAGCTCGTTGGGGCCGAACCTCTCGGCCCGACTGGTCGCCTCGGCATCGCTCAACCCGGTTTCGAGATCGGTCTCCAACCTCTCGGCCACGGCATCGACGCCGAGGCCGTGCCAGGGCGGCGTCGCTTCCAAGAGCTCGAGATCCATGTGTCATCGATTCTCGCATGCGCATGGAACCCACATTCGGCAGCGGCGTGCGTCGCTGTGGCGTGCATCGCCGTGACGCCCCAGGGAGGCGCGACTCGCGTCAGGCGTGTCCGAGAACGATGGCGGCCACGAGCACGACGACGACGGCGAAGCCGACGGCGACGAACGTCCAGTCCCGTTCGCGCCACCACAAGACGAGTAGGGCCACGACCCGGGCGACGGGCGTGAGGGCGAGCACCAGGATTCCCCCCGCCATGAGCCGGTCGGGAGCCTCGGCGTCCGCCAACAATGCGCCCAGCCCGACGGGAAGCGAGGTTTCCCTTCCGGTCGCCAGCGCCCACCCGAGCCCCGCGGTGACCATGACCGTCGCAGCTGCGAGTCCGACGCGGAGGAGCAACTGGACGATATGGGGGGCGTCGCGGCCGGGTGGCCGGTCGAGGTCACGCATCGAAACCGGCTCCGAGCGAGCGGAGCGCCATGAGCACCGCGACGAGCAGGAGCAGGCCGGCGAGGGCCAGTTTGAGTACCGCCGGCTGGGCTCTGCCCGACATGCGCGTACCTGCAAATGAGCCGCCGATGACCCCGATCACGAGTGGTGCCGTCAGGAGGGGTTCGACGTACCCCCGTGCGAAGTAGATGAACACGCTCGCAGCCGCGGTGACCCCGATCATGAAGTTCGACGTCGCCGCGGCGACCTTGATCGGAATGTCCATCCCGAGGTGCATGGCAGGGACCTTGAGGAAGCCGCCGCCGACCCCGAGAAGACCGGAGGCGGCCCCGGCCATGAGCGACACCGCTGCTCCTACCGGGACCCGCCTCGCCCGGTAGCGGACGATTCCACCCCTTGCCAGGTCGAGGTAGCCGCCCGCCAGTTCCCCGGGCTGCTCCCACCCGGTGCCTGTCGCTGTGGGTTCGATGATGCGCACGGCAGGGTGCGACGCACCACGCAGCATCAGGAAGGCGGTGACGAACAGCAAGGCGGCGAAGACGCCTCCGAGCACGCTCGCCGGGAGGATCGTCGCCACCAGCCCTCCGGAGATGCCGCCGATGGTGGTCGCCACCTCGAGTGTCATCGCCAACCTCATGTTCGTGAGTCCTCGGCCGACGTAGACGCTGCCGGCCGTCGTCGACGTTGCGATTACGGCGACCAGCGAGGCGGCGACCGCAACCGGGAAGTCGACCCCGAACCCGAGCACGAGAGCCGGCACGACGAGCACCCCCCCACCGATCCCGACGAGGGCGCCGAACCAGCCGGCGGCGACTCCGAGGACGACCAGCCCGGCGAGTGCAGGCGACGACAGCTCCGTCACGTAGTCGTGGATCCGATGGCGGACATCTCGCCACCCTAGGCAGTGCTCAGCAGCTCCCGCCTAGATCCCGAAGACACCGAAGACGAGCCGGACGCCTGCCACCGTCAGCATCGCAAGGACGATGCGCCCGAAGGTCTTGGCGTCGAGACGCGCCGCTACGCGCGTGCCGAGAGGCGTGACGATCAGCACGGGCACGACTGCCGCCGCGGCTTGGGCGAGCCGGCCGGTGGTGAACGATCCGAGTGACGCCAGGGTCCCGACCTGGAGCGTCGACAGCACGAGGAACACCGTCGTGACGGCGGCGACGAAGTCCTCTCGCGGGAGGGCGAGGCTGTGGAAGAAGGTGCCGAACACCGCAGCGCTGTTGCCGGTGGCTCCGTGGACGAAGCCCCCGACGATCCCGATCGGGACCGCGGCCCTGAGCCCGGCGGCGTTCCCGAGCCGCAGGTTCGGGTTGGCGAGGGCCAGCGCCACGTAGGCGAACACTGAGGCGGCGAGGACCGCCAGCAGGATCCGGTCGTCGACATTGACCAGCACGAGCGTGCCCGCCACGACTGCGATCGCTCCGGCGCCGAGGACCCGGACCAGGAACGGCCGCATGGCGCGTGCGCCCGATCGGTTCTCGATGAGGAGCAGGATGTTCGATGACAGGTTGGCGAGCGAGAGGCCCACGACGGCGTGCTCGACGCCGATCACGGGTGCCAGCAGCGGGATGGCGAGCAGCGGGCCGCCGAACCCCGTGATCGCCTTGATGAAGAACGTGCCCGAGGTCACCAGGAGGATGAGGACGAGGTCGCCCATCACTCGACCCGCTGTTTGGTTGCCCGCAGGAGCATCGGCGCAGCTTGGCAGCACTCGCTTTCGACCGCGAGGACCCGACGCTGCCGCAGATGCGGGCCGCCGATGCGGGCCGGCGTATCTCTGGTCAGAAACCGATTCGCTCCGCGAACTTCGGGCGCACCGTCCGGTACGTCAGGTGGCGGGGACACCGACGTCGAGCGGCACGACCTCGAAGGCGCCGGCACATGCCTCGGCGAGCTCGGAAGGGGTGCCCGCCAGGATCGGGAACGTGCCGTAGTGGATCGGGACGACGGACTCGGCACCGATCAGCATGCCCGCTCTGGCGGCCTGCACGGCGCCCATCGTGTACCAGCCTCCGATCGGCACGATCGCGATGTCGGGGGACCAGAGCTCGCCGATCAGCTGCATGTCGCCGAATACCATCGTGTCGCCCGCGTGGTAGATGGTCGGGCCACCCGGCAGCTCGAGGACCCATCCACCCGCCTCACCACCCGGCACGATGCCCGAATCGCCTGTGATGCCGCTCGAATGCACGGCGTCCACGAGGGTCGCGCGGATTCCGGCGGGCCCCTCGACCGTGCCCCCCTTGTTGCTGCCGACGGTCTCGAGGCCTTGTGCCTCTCCCCACACGGCGATCTCGTGGATGGCGTGCACCCTGGCGCCGGAAGCCCGGGCGATGTCGACGCTGCTCCCTACGTGGTCGAAGTGCCCATGGGTGATGTAGATGGCGTCGACCCTGTCTTGTTCGTGCTCTTCCTCAGGGCAGGCAGGATTACCGGACAGCCACGGATCGACGAGCACCGTCGTGCCGTCGTCGGCGCGCAGGCGAATCGCCGCGTGCCCCAGCCACGTCATCTCCCAGCCGTTCAGGTTCACGGGCGCTCCTCTCGCTCATGCGTGTGATCTTATGCCGCACCACCGCCGGTCGCCCCGGCGTCGCCGCGGCGTCTCGCCAGCTCGGCGAGCTTCTCGAATGCGTCCCGCTTCTTCTCGAGGACCTTGTCGTCGAGCTCCTCCAGGTCGAGCAGCCGGTCGTCGGCGCCCTCGGTCGTCTTGATGAGCTCGTCGATCTTCAGGTGGAGTGCCACGGTGTCGCGGTTCTGACTGTTCTGGATGAGGAAGACCATGAGGAACGTGACGATCGTCGTCCCGGTGTTGATCACGAGCTGCCACGTGTCGTTGAAGGCGAAGATCGGCCCCGTGGCCAGCCAGGCGATGATGGCGCCGATGGCGATCGCGAATGCCGCCGGCCTGCCCGCGAGCGCCGCCGCTCGCTTGGCGAACCGGTCGAAGGCCTGTCGGACGGCCGAGGGCCTCTCGCCTTCGCCGGTCGCCTCCGGGCTGGGGACTGTCATCGTTCCTCCGGGTTGGGAGACGACATCTTGCTAGCGGTGGCGGCCTACAGAGCTGCGCGAGCGTACGATCCGCATGACGAACGACGGCCGGGCACGGAGGGCCGATGACGGAGTTGCGCCATCGCATGGGCAGCGCCCCGGGGCGGACGCTGCCGGCGTTGGCGTACGTCGATGTCGAGCATCACGAGCGTGAGATGGTCGACATCTGGTATCGGGAGTGGCTCTACGTGTGCCGGGCGGACACGCTGGGAGCCGCTCGCAGTTTTCGGACGTTCGAGGTCGGGGATCAGAGCGTGCTACTCGTCCGCGACGACGCCGGGGTCCTGCGTGGATTCCACAACACGTGCCGGCACAGGGGCTCGCTGCTGTGCGACGCCCCTTCCGGAGTTCTCGGCTCGCGCCGCATCACCTGTCCGTACCACAACTGGAGCTACTCGCTCTCCGGTGAGCTGCGCAGCACGCCCTTCAACGACGTGGACGAGATGGAGCAGCTCTCCCTGTATCCGGTGGCCGTCGCCGAGTGGCGCGGAATGGTCTTCGTCAACCTCGCCGCCGACGAGGCCGGGGAGCTCGCAGACTCGATGGACCCCGGGCCGGCGCTGCTCGACAGGTGGCCGCTGGAGACGCTCGTCACCGGGCACACCTTCGTCATCGACCTGGCATGCAACTGGAAGGTGTTCTGGGAGAACTTCCTGGAGTGCTACCACTGCCCGGGGGTCCATCCCGAGCTGTGCGACCTGGTACCGCTCTACAGGCGCGGGGTCGTGAGCGCCGACATGGCGGGCGACGGCTGGATCGGCGAGGGTCTGCGCGCCGGCGCCGCCACGTGGTCGATGGACGGCCGCCTCTGCGGCCCGCCGTTCCCCGAGCTCACCGACGACGAGATCGCGGCCGGGTATACGTTCCTGACCGTCCTACCGACGATGTTCGTCGTCGCCCACCCGGACCACGTGAGGATCGTCTCGCTTTCCCCTCTCGGGGTTGCGGGGACCCGGCTCACGGCCGAATGGCTCTTCGCCCCCGAGACGCTCGCGCACGAGGGATTCGACATGGGCAACGTCACTGAGTTCGGCGCCCTCGTGATGACGCAGGATGCGGCCGTGTGCGAGCTCAACCAGCGCGGGCTCCGCTCGATCCGGCACGAGCACGGCAGGCTCATGCCGAACGAGAATGACATCGCCCTGTTCTACCGATGGCTGGACCGGCGGATCGGCCCTGGTTCGAACGTGGCATGGCCGCGGGAGGGCTCGTGACGTCTCGAGCTGCGATCGGGCCTGCACGCCACGAGGACCACGATCGGTGGCGCCTGCTGTGGGACGCCTACCTCGTGTTCTACGAGAGTGAGCTCTCGCCCGGTCACGCCGATCGGCTGTGGGCCCGAATCCACGACGGTTCGGATCCGATCGAGGCGATGGTCGCCACGGTCGACAACGCCGCGGTCGGCCTGGTCCACTTCCTCCCGCACGCGGACACGTGGAGCGGCGCCATGGCCTGCTACCTCCAGGACCTCTACGTCGACGAGCACCACCGGGGCGAGGGGATCGGAGAGGATCTCATCGCTGCCGTCCAGACGCGAGCGCAGGAACGAGGGTGGGCGTACGTCTACTGGCAGACGGCCGAGGACAACGAGCGCGCCAGGAGGTTGTACGACAAGCTCACCGGGGGGCGCACCCGCTTCGTGTTGTATCAGCTCGACGTGGAGGGCGGGCCCTGAGCGTGCGCTACCAGATCACGTTCGATTGCACGGATCCCGACGCGATGGCGCGATTCTGGGCAGAGGCGCTCGAATACGTCCTCGAGCCACCTCCAGACGGTCACGCCGACTGGCGCGACTACTGGCGGAGCGTCGGCATACCCGAGGACGAGCTCGACGGCGGACACGACTCGATCGTCGACCCGGCAGGTGCGGGCCCCCGGATCTGGTTCCAACGGGTTCCGGAGGCCAAGACCGTGAAGAACCGGCTCCACTTCGACGTGCGAGTCGGTGGCGGCCGATCCGTGCCGATCGAGGAGCGAAAGCAGCGCGTCGACGCCGAGGTCGATCGCCTCTCTGCAGCAGGTGCAACAGTGATCGCCCGCCACCACTCTCCGGACGTCGATCACTACTTCGTGGCGATGCGCGATCCGGAAGGCAACGAGTTCGATGTCGTGTGACGGAGCGGGCTACCGACGATCTGACTCACGCAGCGCCGGGAGCACCTGCCGCCCGAGCAGGTCGATCGACTCGAACCAGCGGTCGTAGCTGAGGCGGGTGTCGAACACGAGGTGCTCGACACCGACCTCCTCGAAGCGGCGCGTCTGCTCGACGACCTGGTCCGGCGTTCCGGCGATGAGAGAACCCTCGATGTCGGCCACCGTCTCGAACCGGCCCGAGGGCGGCTTGACCCACCACTTGCCGCGCTGGTTGGCCCACGCCAGCAAGCCTTCGACGTTCGTTCCCGTCCAGGCGAGCTCCTCGGTGGCGGCGATCGTGGTCGGTGGAACGACGGCGACCGTCGGCATCGGCCGGCCGTTGCCGGCCACCAGTCGGCGCATCTGCTCGACCCGTTTGGCGATCGTGGCCAGGGTGGTGCGACCCGGCATCCACCCGTCGCAGTACTCGGCGGCGCGGCGCGCCGACGCCGGCGTCGAGCCGCCGTACCAGAACGGGATCGGTCCGGCCGGCTTGGGGTGGAGGGTCACGTCGGCGAAGTCGAAGTGAGCGTCGTGGTAGTGGACCGCGTCGCCGTTGAACACTGCGTCGAAGATGCGCGCCGTCGATTCGACGAGCTCCGGCCGGAAGACGCCGCCGAGGCCGACCGCCTCGAACTCGTGGTCGAAGGTCCCGGCACCCCAGCCGGTGATGATCCGCGGCCCGACGATGTGGGTCATCGTCGCCAGTGTCAGCGCGGTCACCAGCGGGTGCCGGGTAGGTATGAGCGTGGCCGTACCGAGCGTGATCCGCTCCGTCACCGCACCCACCGCGGTGAGGACCGTCAACGGCTCGAGGAAGTCCTTGCTCGCCGACTCGAACTCGCCGTGCGGCTCGAACAGCAGGTGGTCCCGCACCCACACCGAGTCGAATCCGTGTTCTTCTGCCCGCCGGGCGCCTTCGAGGATGGCGTCCTTGGCTGCGTGCTCGCCGAAGTGGGGGAGCAGCAGGCCGAACTTCATCGCCATGTCACTCCTCGCCCCTCCCTGGTTGCACCAGCCTCCCGTGGCCGGGCTCCCCGACGACGCGGCCCTCCGCCCACACGTCGGCGCCGCGCACCAGCGTCCGCTTGACCGCGCCCCTGATGCGCCGCCCGTGATACGGCGTCCACCCGATCTTCGACAGGACCGTCTCGTTCGTGATCGTCCACTCCTCGTCGAGGTCGACCAGGGTGACGTCGGCGTCTGCGCCGACACGTAGGGCACCTTTCCTGCGCAAATCGAACACCCTGGCCGGAGCGGCGCTCACCAAGTCGACGACCCGCTCGAGAGAGAGCTTGCCGCGATGGAAGGCGTCGATCATCAGCGGGAGCTGGTACTGGACGCCCGGCGTGCCGGTGTGCGCCGCCCATGCATCTGACCACCCGACCTCCTTCTCGTCTCGGGTGTGCGGGGCGTGGTCGGAGGCGAGCATGTCGACGACACCGCCCTCGAGGGCGTCCCACAGTGCCTCCCGATGATGGTCGGCGACGTAGTAGGACAGGACGTACGAGCCCTGCTCTTCGATGTCCTCCATCCTCCCGAGGAACAAAGCCCAATGGTTCACCTCACTGCTGACGTCGATGCCCCTGGCTCTCGCCGCCGCCAGCATCTCGACCTGCCTGGTCGTCTGCACGTGGACGATGTGGAGCTTGCATCCCGTCGCCTCCGCCAGCCTGAGGAGCAATGCCGTGGCCGTGTCCCAGATGAGGCCGTCGTCGACAGCGAGCGTCCTTCCATATGCCTGGGGACTACGGTCGCCTGCCGCCCAGTACTCCTGTTCGACGACGTCCATGATCGACTGGTCGTGTGGGTGGACCATGAGGCGGAGCCCCGTCGCCGCCACCGCCTTCATGGCTCGGTAGAGGTCACCGTGGTCATGCACACCGATCGCAGCAGGATGCGGATAGCTCCGCCCGGTGTCGACGACCATGTAGATCTTGAAGGCGGCGATGCCGTGCTCCGCCATCGCCGGGATCTCGCCCACGAGCTTGGCTGCCGGGTTGTGGTTGTAGTCGACGATGCTCCTGGCGGCGTACAGGTCGAGGACGGACGCCAGGTCTCCCTCCGTCATCGTCGGTGGGTCGAGGTTCGGCATGCCGAAGATGGTGGTGTATCCGCCGGCTGCGGCGGCCGACGTGCAGGTGACGAGGTCCTCCTTGTGCGTGTAGCCGGGCTCGCGGGTGTGGACGTGCACGTCGATGGCGCCCGGGATCGCCGTGAGCCCGGCGGCACCGATCGTGTCCGCCTCCCTCGGCCCTGCGCCGGGCGAGACCAGGCCGGCGATCGTCTCACCTTCGACCACGATGTCGAGGGGGCGCATCGCTCCGTCGACGAACACGTCGGCTCCTGTGATGACCCTGGTCATGCACCGACGTCCACGACTCGCGAGCCGCTCGGTGCAGCGCCGGTCGTGAGGCATGCTTCGAACCACTCCACGATGAGGGGGATCACCACGGCGCCGTACTCGGCGTAGGCGGCGTAATGGGTCGTGCGATGCTGCATGATGAGTCGCTTCGGCTCCGGTGCCGCCTCATATATCGCGACGGCGTGGTCGGTCGGCGTCACGGCGTCCGCGGCGACGGCGACGACCAAGAGGTTGCGGGCGCGGCCGGCCATCTCGATCGGACGGTAGGCGATGATCTCGTCCGCCGCCGCCAGTGGCACCCGGGACGGGACCCGCCCGTCGACGTCGGCCTTGACGCTCGTCGCCCGGCGCTCCGCCGTCGGAACCATGATCTCCTCGCGGGGATGCACCAAAGCCCCCCGGCCTTGGAGCACGCGAGCCGTCCGATCCTCGGCCAGCCGCTCCAGGAACGCATCCCAGTCGGCCGCCGATCGCATGCGGCGCAGCCAATCCTCGCCGTCGGCGACGGGGACCTGGCTGACACAGCAGCGGACCCGCTCGTCGGCTGCGGCCAAGAGGACGGCGTTGCCTCCACCGGTCCCGCCGGAGCCGAAGACCCCGATGCGCTGTGGGTCGACGTCGGGCCTCGTCGTGAGGTAGGTCACCGCGTTGCGCAGGTCGTCGACCTGCATCCGCAGCGAGAGCGCGCCCCGGTCCCCTCCCGAGTCGCCGAACCCGCGGTAGTCGAACACGAGCACCGCGAACCCTGCCTCGGTGAGCGATTCGTGGTAGGGCACGTACAACCGGGCGTCCTTGAGACCCAGCCAGCCCGGGCCCTGGACGATCCCGGGCCACGGACCGTCTTGGACCGGCACACGGAGGATTCCGGAGACGCGGGTGCCCTCGGAGAAGAACTCGACGGTCGACTCTCTCACGGTTCCCTTCGAGGACGCGGCGCGGGCGTCAACCTAACGCGGTGCCACGCACTCGAACCACAGAGCAGATCCGCCGGTGGTCCTCGTCGGTCAGGACACGTCGGCCATGGCGGCATGGGCTGCCGCCAGGCGGGCAACCGGCACCCGGAGGGGAGAGCAGCTCACGTAGTCGAGCCCGTACCCGTGACAGAGGGCGATCGACTTGGGATCACCGCCGTGCTCGCCGCATATGCCGACCTCGATCTCGGGCCTCGTCGCCCTGCCCGCCGCCACGGCGGATCGGATGAGCGTCCCGACCCCGGCATCGTCGAGCGTCGCGAACGGGTTCTCGCCGAGGATCCCGAGCGACACGTAGTTCATCAGGAACGAGGCCTCGGCGTCGTCGCGGCTGATGGCGAACGTCGTCTGCGTCAAGTCGTTGGTGCCGAAGCTGAAGAACTCGGCGACGGTCGCCAGCGCCCCGGCGGTGAGCGCGGCCCGAGGGGTCTCGATCATCGTCCCGATCATGAACGGGATCGTGATGCCGCGCTCGTCGAAGACGGCGGCCGCCTCTTCCCGAAGGATGGCGGCGACCCATTCGAGCTCGCCCCTGTCGATCGAGAGCGGGATCATGACCTCTGGCTTGACGACCACTCCTGCCGCGGCGGCGTCGCACGCCGCCTCGGCGATCGCTCTCATCTGCATCCTCGTCAGCTCGGGCATCACGATCGAGAGGCGGACCCCGCGCAGACCGAGCATCGGGTTCGTCTCACGGAGGCGCTCCACCGCCACCTTGAGGTGCTCGGAGTGCTCGAGCTCGGCGAGCGTCGTGTCGAGGTCCTCGAGCGAGGTCGCGATCCTGAGACGGATCTTCCTGTCTGCGACCTCGCTCACGAGCTGCTCCCACCCGGGGAGGAACTCGTGGAGCGGCGGATCCATGAGGCGGATGACCACCGGAAGCCCGTCCATCGCCTCGAAGAGCCCCCGGAAGTCGTCGCGCTGCATGGGCAGGAGCTCGGCGAGCGCTTCGGCGCGCTCGGCAGGCGACGTCGCCATGATCATCCTCTGCACGATCGGCAGCCGGTCCGCCTCGAAGAACATGTGCTCGGTGCGGCACAGTCCGATCCCGTGGGCGCCGTACTCCCTTGCCCTCCTGGCATCGGCCGGGTAGTCGGCGTTGGCGCGAACGTCGAGGCGGCGCAGCTCGTCGGCCCACTCGAGCAGCGTCACGAGCCAGCGGTCGGCGAGATCGGGCACGTACGTCTCGAGCTGGCCGAGAAACACCTCGCCGGTGTTCCCGTCGATAGAGATCCACTCTCCCTCGCTGATCGTCTTCCCGTCGACGTGCATCACATGGTCGGAGGGCTCGATCGTGAGCTCCGCCATCCCGACCACGGCGGGCTTGCCGAACTGCCTGGCAACCAGGGCGGCGTGGCTGGTGCGGCCCCCCCGACTCGTCAGGATCCCCTCTGACGCGATCATCCCATGCACGTCGTCCGGCTTGGTCTCGGGGCGCGCCAGCAGCACGCGGCGCCCCTCGGCGTGCCAGCGCTGCGCCAGGTCGGGGTCGAACGCCACGACCCCGACTGCGGCGCCTGGTGACACGTTCAGGCCCCGGCCGAGCAGCCGTCCTTCGACGAGCGACGCCTGCCTTGCGTCGCTGCTCAGTTGCGGATGGAGGAAGAAGTCGACCTGTTCGGGGGTCACTCGTCGCACCGCCCGGTCGCGGCTGATGAGGCCCTCTTGCGCCATGTCGACCGCGATGCGGACCGCCGCCTGGGCGGTTCGCTTGCTGTCGCGGGTCTGCAGGAGCCAGAAGCGGCCCTGCTCGACGGTGAACTCCATGTCCTGCATGTCGCCGTAGTGACGCTCGAGCTTGGCCGCGATGGCGGCCAGCTCGTCGTAGACCGCAGGCATCTCCTTGCGCAGCGCACCCAAGTCCTTGGTGGCCCTGATGCCGGCAACCACGTCCTCGCCCTGGGCGTTCACCAGGTAGTCCCCCTCGAGGCGCGGCTCTCCGGTGGCGCCGTCACGCGACATGGCCACTCCGGTAGCCGAATCCTCGCCGAGGTTGCCGAACACCATCGCCTGGATGTTGACGGCGGTTCCGAGGTCGTGTGCGATGCCGGCCGCGTTCCTGTAATCCACCGCCCGCTTGCCGTTCCACGACCGGAAAACCGCCTCCACCGCCAGCCGCAACTGCTCCCTCGGCTCGTCCGGGAAGGCGGTGGCGATCCTTCTGAACCGCATCGCCGCCTCGCTCAGGTCTTCGGTGCTCAGGCCGGTGTCGGAGGTCACGCCACGGCGGGCACGCAGCTCCGCCAGCACCTGCTCGAAGAGCTCGTCCTTGTGCCCGAGCACGACGGAGCCGAACATCTGGATGAGGCGCCGGTACGAGTCGTACGCGAAGTGCTCGTCGCCGCTCTCTGCGATCAGGCCCGTGACGACTTCCTCGTTGAGCCCGATGTTGAGAACCGTGTCCATCATCCCCGGCATCGAGAACTTGGCGCCCGACCGGCAGGAGAGCAACAAGGGGCGGTCCTGGTCCCCGAAGCGCCTGCCGGTCCTCTCCTCCACGTCGGCGAGGGCAGCTGCGATCTGGTCGTCGAGGCCTTCAGGGAACTGCAGGCCGGCCTCCAAGTACGCGTTGCACGCCTCGGTCGTCACGGTGAACCCCGGCGGAACAGGAACCCCGAGCCGGGACATGTCGCCGAGGTTGGCGCCCTTGCCGCCGAGAAGGCCGCGCACCGCGTCCCACTCGCCTCCTACGGACTGCTCGGCCTCGTCGACCTCGTCGAATCGATAGACCCATCTCTTCATGTGTTGCCTCGGGTCATTGCGGAACGAATGTGACGAGCGCCTTCATGTAGTTTGCCCGCTCGAAGGCGCTCGGGTCGGGGCTCGCCTGCTGGCTCAGGCTTCCCTTCATCTGCTCGACGGCGTCGTAGCCGTTCGCCGAGAGCCACGCCAGGAGCTCGCGGCGCATCGTCCTGACGTGGCCTGGGCCGTGGCGGAGCAGTGCAGAGGCCGACATCGCGACGTCTCCTCCGACGAGAAGCACCTTGACGACGTCGTCTGCCGAGTGCACACCCGTGGTTGCAGCCAGGGACACGTCGAGCCGTCCGTGCAGGATCCCGATCCACGTGAGAGGCAGCCGTAGCTCCGTCGACGTCGAGAGCAAGAGGTTTGGCCTCACGTCGAGGGCACCGAGGTCGACGTCCGGCTGGTAGAAGCGATTGAACAGCACGAGCCCATCCGCACCGGCGGCGGCGAGTCGCGCCGCGAACTCGGCGAACGACGAGTAGAACGGGCCGACCTTGACGGCGAGTGGGATGGCGACGCTCTTGCGCACCGACTCGACCATGGCGAGGTGCTCGGCTTCGACCACCGACCCGCTCCTGGCGGCGTCGGCGGCGACTTGGTAGATGTTGAGCTCGAGGGCGTCTGCGCCGGCGTGCTCGATGCGCTCGGCGTACGCAACCCATCCTCCCGGCGAGACGCCGTTCAGGCTGCCGATCACAGGGATCCGCAACTGGCGCTTGGCGAGCCGCAGCACGTTCAGGTACGACTCCGAGCCGGTGTTGTACTGGAGCATCTCGGGAAGGTGTCCGCCGGAGAACTCCGGGGAGAAGTCGGCTCCGAAGTCCGCAACGTCGGCCACTGCGAGGGCGTCGTGGACGATCTGCTCCTCGAACAGGGAAGGCAGCACTGCCGCAGCGATGCCTGCTTCCTCCAGCGCCAGCAGCGTCTCGATGTCTCCCGTCAGCGGCGAGGCGGAGGCCACGAGCGGACTGGCGAGCTCCAGGCCGAGGTACCGGGTCGTGAGGTCGACCGTCATTCCTCGGCCTCCGCGTATACGGCCGTGCGGTGGATGTCGACCATCTGCTCGTAGAGCTGCCAGCGGTCGTCGATGTCCTGCTGAGCGCGCTCCATCAGATGCTCGGCATGGTGAGGGTTCGATCGGGCGAGCATCGCGAACCGGGCCTCGCTGGCGGCGTACTCGGCGAAGCGCATGGCGGACTTGCGGCTGTCGAGGCGCAGGCCCGGGTCGCCGGCGGCCTCCGCTCGCGGGTCGTAGCGGTAGAGCGGCCAGTACCCGCACTCGGCCGCCGCTTTCTGGTGCTGCATCATCGTGCTCATCTCGAGGCCATGGGCGATGCACGGGCTGAAGGCGATGATCAGCGAGGGTCCCGGGTACGACTCGGCCTCGGTGAACGCCTTCACGACTTGTGTCATGTTGGCGCCCATGGCCACCTGGGCGACGTAGACGTTCCCGTACGCCTGGGCGATCATCCCGAGGTCCTTCTTGCCGGTTGCCTTCCCGGCAGAGGCGAACTTGGCGACCGCGGCGCGCGGCGTCGCTTTCGAGGCCTGGCCGCCGGTGTTCGAGTACACCTCGGTGTCGAGCACGAGGATGTTGACGTCCCGTCCTGAGGCGAGCACGTGGTCGAGGCCTCCGAACCCGATGTCGTACGCCCACCCGTCGCCGCCCACGATCCACACGCTCGTGCTCACCAGGCTGTCGGCGATCTGCTCGAGTGTCCTGGCGCGCCCGTCATCGATGCCGGCGAGACACTCCCTGAGGGCGCCGACCCGTCGGCGCTGCTCGGCGATGCCCGCTTCGCTCGTCTGGTCGGCGTCGAGGAGCTCCGCTGCGATGTCCCCGATGCGGTCGGCGAGGGCTTCCACGAGATGCTGCGCCGCCTGGGTCCTCTCGTCGATGGCGAGCCGCATCCCGAGGCCGAACTCGGCGTTGTCCTCGAAGAGCGAGTTCGACCACGCCGGCCCGCGGCCCTCACCGTCGACCGCCCACGGGGTGGTCGGCAGGTTGCCGCCGTAGATGGATGAGCAGCCGGTGGCGTTGGCGACCACGGCTCGGTCTCCGTAGAGCTGGCTGAGGAGCTTGAGGTACGGGGTCTCCCCGCAGCCCGCGCACGCCCCCGAGAACTCGAACAGCGGCTCGAGTAGCTGAGAGCCCTTGATGCTGGCGACATCGAGCGTCGTCCTGTCGTGGGGAGCGATCTCGAGGAAGTAGTCGAAGGACCGGCGGGTGACGGCGAGGGTCGGGTCTTTGGGCGCCATGTCGATCGCCTTGTGGGCGGCCACCTCCTTGCTGCGGGCCGGGCATATGTCGACACAGACGCCGCAGCCCGTGCAGTCGTCGGGAGCCACTTGGATCGTCATCGCCATGCCTGCGAAGTCCTTGGACTTCCACAGCTTCGACTGGAACCCGTCGGGGGCGTCCTCTATCGCCGACGGGTCGTATACCTTCATGCGGATCGCAGCATGGGGGCAGACGAGGGCGCACCGCCCGCAATCGATGCAGATCTCGGGATCCCACATCGGGATCTCGGTTGCGATCGAGCGCTTCTCGAAGCGAGACGTCGCCGTCGGGAAGGTCCCGTCGACCGGGAAGGCGCTGACCGGGAGGTCGTCGCCGCGACCGGCGAGGATGACTCCCGTGACCTTGGCGACGAAGTCCGGGACGTCCTCCGGCACGGCGGCACGGATGTGCAGCGCGGTCGTCGCCTCTGCGGGCACGGGAACCTCTTGCATGGCGTCGATCGCTGCGTCGACCGCTGCGAAGTTGCGTTCGAGCACGACGTCGCCGAATCGCCCGTATGCCTTCTCGATGGACGCCTTGATCGCGCCGGTCGCCTCCGATCCCGGGACGAGGTCGGTGAGGGCGAAGAAGCAGGTCTGCAGGACCGTGTTGACACGCTTGCCGAGCCCTGCCGTGGTGGCGACCTCGTCTGCATCGATGACGAAGAAGCGAAGCTTCTTGTCGACGATGTGGTGTTGGGTCTCCCGAGGGATCCTGCTCCAGACGGCGGAGGCCTCGAACGGGGAGTTCAGGAGGAACGTGGCGCCCGGGGCGGCGTGCTCGAGCACGTCGATCTTCTCGAGGATGCCGAAGTTGTGGCACGCCACGAAGTCCGCCTCGTCGACGAGGTACGTCGACGTGATCGGACGAGGCGAGAACCGCAGGTGAGAAACGGTCATCGCCCCGGATTTCTTCGAGTCGTACACGAAGTAGCCCTGGGCGTGCCCGCCCCCGCGGGCGCCGACGATCTTGGCCGTGCTCTTGTTGGCGCCGACCGTGCCGTCGCTGCCGAGCCCGAAGAACAGTCCCCGGAAGACGTCATCGGGCTCGCGCCACTCGGCCGTGACCGGAAGCGACCGTTTGGTGACGTCGTCCGTGATGCCGACGGTGGCGTGGCGGATCGGCGCAGGCTTGGCCAGCTCTTCGAGGACCGTGAGGGCGTGTGCCGGGGTGAACTCCTTCGAGGAGAGGCCGTAGCGAACCCCGATCGCCTCGACGTCTCGTCGGCCGTGCTCTGAGAGCGCCGCGACCACGTCGAGGTAGAGCGGATCACCGACCGCGCCCGGCTCTTTGGTTCGGTCGAGCACGGCGATCGAGCGGGCCGTCTCCGGCAAGGCGGCGAGGAAGGCGTCGCCCGCGAATGGCCGGTAGAGCCTCACGACGATGACGCCGACCTTCTCGTCCCGGGAGGTGAGATGGTCGACGGCTTCGGTCGCCGCTCCGGCGGCGCTCCCCATCACGACGAGCACCCTCTCGGCGTCGGCGACGCCGTGGTAGTCGAACAAGCGGTAGCGACGCCCCGTGTGCTCGGCCAGCCGGTCCATCACCGAAGCCACGATCGCCGGAGTCGCGTCCGTGAACGAGTTGGCTGCTTCGCGGCTCTGGAAGAAGACATCGGGGTTCTGGGCCGTGCCGCGCAGCACGGGGCGGTTCGGGTCGAGCGATCGCATGCGGTGAGCGGAGACGAGCCGGTCGTCGACCATCGCCCGGATCACGTCCTCCCGGATGGCGTCGATCGTGGCCACCTCGTGCGACGTGCGGAACCCGTCGAAGAAGTGGAGGAACGGGATCCGACTCTCCAGCGTCGCGACGTGGGAGACGAGGGCGAGGTCCTGGGCTTCCTGTACCGAGCTCGAGCAGAGCAGGGCCATCCCGGTCTGGCGGGCGGCCATGACGTCGCTGTGATCTCCGAAGATGCTGAGGGCATGCGTCGCGATGGTGCGGGCCGCCACGTGGACGACGGCCGGGGTCAGCTCGCCTGCGATCTTGTAGAGGTTCGGCAGCATGAGGAGAAGGCCCTGCGACGCCGTGAAGGTGGAGCCGAGCGCTCCCGTCTGGATGGCGCCGTGGAGCGCCCCGGCGGCACCCGCCTCGGACTGCATCTCGACGACCTCGGGGACGGCGCCCCAGATGTTCGTTTTCCCTTGATGGGCCCACGCATCGGCGAGCTCTCCCATGGCGGATGCCGGGGTGATCGGGTAGATCGCCATGACCTCGCTGAGAGCGAAGGCGATGCGCGCCGCTGCTTCGTTGCCGTCGACGACGATCTGATCTCGGGGTGTCGTTGCTGCCGCCACGGCCACCATCGTTCTGGATGGGCGCAGAACCGGCCAGGGCCGAAAGCCCCCCGGTTCACGACCTACCCTCGTGCCGGCAGGCGATCCGGACGACCCGCCACTATCACCGGGCGGCGCGGTCGGCCTCGCTCGGGATCAATAGTCGCGGTAGTAGTCGCCGATCGGGTCGCCGGCCTCGTCGGCCGCCTCGTCGGCCGCCTCCCCGGATGCGCCCACGACGTACCAGACGCCGCTGACGCCCTGGCCTTTCGTGTCCCCGGGAGCGCTGTCGGCGCCGTAGTAGTACAGCGGCCATCCGTTGTACGTGACCTGGGTGCCGCCATCGCTCCGCTCCGACGCACCGAGTAGAGAGGCGTCGACGCCGTCGCCTGCGGTCGCCTCACCGAGCATCGGAGGCCAGGTGGCAGCGCAGCTGTCGATGCACGTGCTGTCGCCCGCATCGTCCGGCACGAACAGGTACAGGGTGTAACCGTCTCCGTCGACGAGGTGGTCGCCCAGGTCTCCCGAAGCCAGCGCGACCTCGGGGCCGGCGGCAACCGTCGTGGCTGGCGCCGAGGTGGTCGGCGCTGCCGTCGGCGCATCCGTCGTCTGAGCGCCTCCTACGTCGCTCGCAACGTCACCCGACGGCGTCTCCCCACACGCCGCCGCCACGACGGCGATTCCCACGACGATGACGGCGAGGTTCCGTTTCATCACCCGTTCTCTCCTCGTTGAGCTCGAGGAACGATACGTCCCGCCCGCCCGATCGGTTCGGCCGGGCCTGTCAATAGGGTGCCTCGACGTCTCCCATCTCGACGTAGACGCTCTTGAGCTGGGTGTAGTGCTCGATGGCGGCCGCCGAGTTCTCCCTGCCGATGCCGGATTGCTTGTAACCGCCGAACGGCATCTCGATCGGCGTGACGTTGTAGGTGTTGATCCAGATCGTGCCCGCTTCCAGGTTCGCCGCCACCCGGTGGGCGCGCTGGACGTCCTTCGTGAAGATGCCTGCCGCCAGGCCGTATGGAGTTCCATTCGCCCTCGCCACGACCTCGTCCTCACCGTTGAACGTGAGCACCGCCATCACCGGCCCGAAGATCTCCTCACGCACGATGGTCATGTCGTCCGTGCAGCCGTCGAAGACGGTCGGCTCCACGAAGTAGCCGTCGGCGCACTCCGGCCCGTCCGGCACGCCGCCTCCTGTCACGAGGCGTGCCCCTGCGTCGATTCCCGCCTGGATGTAGCCGAGCACCTTGTCGCGATGCTCGGCAGATATGAGTGCCCCGACGTGCGTCTCGAGGTTCATCGGGTCGCCGATCCGCATCTTCGCCGTCCGGATCCTGAGACGCTCGACGAACTCGTCGTGGACCGCCTCGTCGACGAAAACCCTGGTCCCGTTCGAGCAGATCTCGCCCTGCGTGTAGAAGTTGGCGAGGAGGGCGGCAGAGACGGCGTTGTCGAGATCGGCGTCTGCGAACACGATGAGAGGCGACTTGCCTCCCAGCTCGAGGGTCACGTGCTTGAGCGTCTCGGCGGCGCTCGCCATCACCTTGCGCCCGGTCGTCACCTCGCCCGTCAGCGAGACCTTGGCGATTCCGGGGTGAGCCGTCAGGAGCGCCCCGGTCGAGCCGTCTCCCTGGACGACGTTGAACACCCCGTCCGGGACGCCCGACTCCGTGTAGATCTCGGCGAGCCGGAGGGCGGTGAGCGGCGTCAGCTCGGCCGGTTTGAAGATCATCGAGTTGCCGCACGCAAGCGCCGGGCCCGACTTCCAGCAAGCGATCTGGATGGGGTAGTTCCACGCTCCAATCCCTGCGCAGACGCCGAGCGGCTCTCGCCGGGTATACGCGAACGAGGACCCGAGGTCGTAGTGGTCGCCGTGGATGGATGCGGCCAGGCCGGCGAAGTACTCGACGGCGTCTGCTCCGGAGGAAACGTCGACGGCGAGTGCCTCCTGAAGCGGCTTGCCGGTGTCGAGCACCTCGAGCCTGGCGAGCTCGTCGTTGCGCTCTCGCAGCAGCGCCACCGCCCTGTTGAGGACCCTGCCGCGTTGGGCGCCGCTCATGGCGGACCACTCCTCGAAGCCGGATCGGGCGGACGTGACCGCCGCATCGACTTCGCTCCTGCCCGCCTGCTGGACGCTGCATATCGGCTGTCCGGTGGCCGGGTTGACCGCCTCGAAGCGCACGGCGTCGGGTGCGTCGTGGTACCGGCCTCCGATGTACGACTTCGCTTCTGGGAGCTGCAACAGTCACCTCACTGCTGGGTCGAGGGCGGCCCGGCGTCACCGCAGCCGAGGCTACCCGCGCCGGCGCCCGCGCCGACGCCGCCTTGGATGCCCGGGGACGGATCGGGGCGTCGGATTTAGGATCACCATCCTGGACGTGCGTCCCGGCATCGCATATGTGCGACGCGGGGACGCAAGAACGGGAGAGAGGGTGTCGCATGGCGGTCGGTCTGGGAGTCATCGGGGTCGGATGGTGGGGAAGGACGCTCGCCAACGCGGTCAACGCGACCGGCGAGGCCAGGGTGGTCGCCGGCTACTCGAGGTCTCCGGACGCCAGAGACGCCTTCGCGGCCGAGTTCGGTTGCGCGGCGCCGGGGTCGCTCGACGAGCTCCTTGCCGATGACGACGTCGAGGGTGTCCTCATCGCAACGTCGCACTCCAGCCACCGGCCGCTCGTCGAGGCGGCCGCCGCGGCAGGCAAAGCGATCTTCGTCGAGAAGCCGCTCACCCTGCACCTCGACGACGCCAGAGCAGCCGTCGCCGCCGCCGAGCAGGCCGGCGTGCCGCTCCAGGTGGGCCACCAGCGCAGGCGGATGCCCGGCAACCGGGCGATCAAGAGGATGATCGACGCCGGCGACCTCGGGACGATCCAAGCCGCCGAGAGCCACCAGTCGGTGCCGAACGCCCTCAGCCACGCCCCGGACGCTTGGCGGCGAGATCGAGAGGAGAGCCCTCTCGGAGGCATGACGTCGCTCGGCGTCCACAAGATCGACACGCTCCACTACCTCGTAGGGCCGATGAAGCGGGTGTTCACGATGTCGAAAAACACCATGACGGACCCCGAGATCGACGAGGCGACCGTGGTCGCCATCGAGTTCGAGAACGGAGCCGTCGGCACGCTGGTGACCTCGTTCGTCATACCGGTGAACTCGTGCCTGAGCATCTACGGGATCGGCGGCAGCGCCCACACCGAGATGGACGCCAAGCAGCTGTTCACCCAGTCCCCCGAGACCGGCCCGCAGCGCACCGAGGTACCGCTCGGCCAGGTCGACCCCATCCACGACCAGCTCGTCGAGTTCGCCGCCGTCGTGCGCCGCGAGAAGCCGCCCGAAGTGGGCGGCCGGGAGGGCATGGCAGTCGTATCCGTGCTCGAGGCCATGGTGCGCAGCAGCGAGTCCAACCTGCCGGTCGACGTGTCCTACTGATCCACCGCCGAGTTGCGATCAGGGGCGGATGAGTACCTTCATCGAGCTCGGATCGTCGACCGCCTCGAATGCGGCGGCACCTTCGTCCAGCGAGAAGCGGTGGGTCACGAGGCGAGCGAGGTCGAGCGTCCCGTCTGCCGCGAGCGCCACGGCCCGGGCGTAGTCCGTCGCGATCGCCGCTCTCGGGTTGTGGATCGTCAGCTCCTTGAAATAGAGCTGGTAGTACGGCAACCCGGCGCCCCCACCCGTGAGCGTCCCGAACACGACCACCTGGCCGCCGACCCTCGTCAGGTCGATGACCCGGCCGAGGGTCTCCTCGGTCCCGGCCGCCTCGATCCCGTAGTCGACCCCGGCGCCGCCGGTGATCTCGGCGACGACCTCTGCGGCGCTCTCCGGAGGACACACGGCCGCCGCCCCCGCCTCCGCCGCCAGGTCGCGCTTCCACTCCGCTCGGGTGACGCCGATCACCGTCGCTCCGGAGGCGACGAGGAGCCGGACGAGAAGCTGTCCGGCGACGCCGAGCCCGACGACGACGGCCGAATCGCCCGGGAAGATCGAAACGGTCCGCAGCGCGTGGATCGTCGTCCCGCACACCTGGAGCAGCCCGGTCGCATCGTCGGCGATCGAGTCGGGCACTGCGATGAGGCGCTCCTCGGGAGCGGTCATCAGCTCGGCGAACGCCCCGTCGGCGTCCCGGCCCATGAGACCGCCGACGAGACACAGGTTGGGCCGTCCCTGGCGGCACAGGGCGCATCGACCACAGGCCACGGCGGGATCGACGAGGACACGATCGCCTACCGCGAAAGCGTCACTCGGCCCCGGGACGACGACCCTCCCGATGGCTTCGTGACCCATGATCCTCGGGTAGACCGACTTGATCTTGCCGGCGAGGATCTTCACGTCCGTGCCGCATATGCCTGCCGTCTCGAGCCGGATGAGGGCGCCACCTGACGGGGCCGGCTCGGGCGTGTCCCGGACCTCCAGCACACCCGGCTCGATGACTTGAATGGACCGCATCGACGAAACCCACTCTCGACCGACGTATCTTTGCGCACCCGGACGTGTGGACCGTCCCAGCCGGGAATCCTGCACTATCGGTTGTATCATATGTCGGAGCAGTCGAGCACGAAGGGAAGATGACGATGGACCCCGGCATCGCCGGTGTCTTGGGTGGCGCAGTGCGCCCGAGGCCGACCGCCTACTCGTTCGTCTTCGAGACCCTCCGCCAGGGGATCCTCGACGGTGCGATCACGGGTGGGACCCGCCTGGTACAGGCGGAGATCGCCGAGATGCTCGACGTGAGCACGACTCCCGTGCGCGAAGCTCTGCGCGACCTCGCCTCGGAGGGCCTCATCAGGCTCGATCCGCATCGCGGCGCCGTCGTCCACGAGCTGACGCGGGACGAGCTCCTCGAGATGTACGAGATCAGGCGCGTCCTCGAGCCCGAGGCGCTGCGGAGAGCCGTCGATCACATCGATGAGGCAGGCATCGAGGCTGCGCTCTCCATCCACGAGAAGATGCTCGCCGATCCTGAGTCGGACGGCTTCAGCGACTTGAATCGGGCGTTCCATCTCTCGATCTACGACTCGGCAGGCTCGCCGCGGCTGGCTGCCATCCTCCGTGGCCTGTTCGACACCTCGGCGATGTATGTCCGGGCGACGATGCGCCAACAGCCGGACCTCAGGAAGATGGCCATCGGCGACCACGCCGCCATCATCGACGCCCTGCGGGCCAGGGACACCGAGGGGGCGATCACCGTCATCGAGCGCCACATGCGGATTCCCCACGAAGTGTTCGCCCGGGATCAGCGCGAGTGAACGGGTTCGGGAACCGAGGTTCCGTGGGTTCTGGCAGTCGGCGGGGCAGATGAGCGCCGGAGCGGTCACGGTCGACATCCATTGTCACCTGGCGACTCCTGCGGCCGCCGCCGCGGTCGAGGACCACAAGCGTCCCCGGTACGAGCCGTACGACTACTTCATGGGTGCCGATTCGAAGGAGCACAACCGGGAGATGTTCCCGACGATCATCGAGGCGCTCCGCAACCCGGCCGCCCGGATCGAGCACATGGACCGCATGGGCATCGACGTGCAGGGCTTGGCGACGTTCGTCTCGGAGTACGGGTATTGGGCACCGGCCAAGGTCGGCGCCGAGTCTGCCCGCCTGCAGAACGAGCGACTGGCGGCCGCGGTGGCGGACTTCCCCGACCGTTTCGTGGCGCTGGGGGCGACCGTGCCGCTCCAGGATGTCGACATGGCGATCGCCGAGATGGACCGGGCCGTCGACGACCTGGGGTTCAAGGGCCTCCAGATAGGTGGCACGATCCACGGCCACAACCTCGACGAGCCAAGGTTCCGGCCCTTCTGGCAAGCCGTTGCCGCCAAGGGCGTTCCCGTGATCCTGCACCCGAACGGTTACGAGGAGAGCCACCGCCTCGGTGAGTACTTCCTCGTCAACTGCGTCGGCAACCCTCTCGAGACGATGGTTGCGGCGAGTCGGCTGATCTTCTCGGGGCTCTTCGAAGAGTTGCCCGACCTCCGGCTCGTGCTCCTCCACGGTGGCGGGTACCTGCCGTTCTACAGCTCGCGGTCCGACCACACGTGGGAGGTGCGGCCCGAGACCAGGGTTGCGATCCCGGACCATCCGCCGAGCCACTACATGAGGCGGCTGTACTACGACACGATGGTGTTCCAGCCGATCTATCTGCGTCACCTCGTCGAGATCGTCGGCGCCGATCGCGTCATGGCGGGGACCGACTTTCCGTTCGACATGGGCGAAACCGATCCGCTCGGGCTGGTCGACGCCACCGACGGCCTCGACGAGGACGAGCGAGCCGCCATCAAGGGGGGCAACGCCCTGCGGGTGTTCTCGTTGTGAGCGCGCCGAAGCTCGATCCCGGCCTCGGGTTGTCCCCCGTCGACTTCGACGAGATCGGACCGCCCATCGGGCAGCGCTTCCCGGACGTCGTCCTGCCCGACCAGACGGGGCGCGCCGTCGACCTGCACGCCGACCGCGCCGGACGCCCGGCGCTCGTGGTCGTCCACCGCAGCGCAGATTGGTGACCATGGTGCAAGATGCAGCTGGTCGAGTTGCAAGAGACGGCGGCGAGCAGCAGTGACCTCGCCGTCTACGCAATCTCGTACGACCCGGTCGATGTGCTCGCCGACTTCGGGGCCCGGCACGGCATCTCGTATCGGCTGCTCTCCGACGTCGGGAGCATCGCAATGAGCGCACTGGGGGTGCTGAACCGCAGTATCGCCGCCGATCAGGCGTACTGGGGATGGGCGTACGAGGACAAGCACCACGGCCTGCCGTACCCCGGGTCGTTCGTGTTGGACCCGTCAGGCATCGTGGTCGACAAACGCTTCGAGCGATCGCACAGGAACCGTCGCACGAGCCGATCGGTCGTGGAGGACCTCGGCCTCGTGGCAGCCGGCGACGGCGCCGAGGTGAGCGCTACCGCGGCGGCGGACGGAATCACTGCCGCCGCCTACCACGCAACCGCATCCGTCTTCCCGAACCAAGTGAGCACCGTCAGGGTCGACGTGGCGCTGGATCCAGGCGTGCACGTGTTCGTCCCGCCGACGAGCGGCGGGTACACGCTGCTGGAGGCTTCCATCGAGGCGCCGGACGGCGTCTTCTGGGACGAGCCGGATCCTCCGTCGGGGGAGCCCTTCCTCATCGACGGCATCGACGATGAGCTTCAAGTGGTCGAGGGGCGGGCAGCGCTCGAGATCCCATTCCACGTTCACGAGAAGACGGGCGAAACCGTCCGCTTCACGATCGTGGTGAGATACCAGGCGTGCTCCGCCACGATCTGTCTCCCACCGGGCGAGATCCGGCTCGAGCTGTCTCTCGTCGTCAGGCCGAAGATGTGACCACGATCCGGGCGGGCGGCTACGCGCCCCGCGACAGCACACACACGCGGGCGCTCGAGCACATCGCCCGGCGGCTCGATGCCGCCGTCGACGGAGCGGTCGCGGTCGAGATCGTGCCCAACATCATGGACCTGGGACGCCAGAGCTCCGACCTCCTCGACATGGTCGAAGGCGGTGAGCTGACGCTGTGCTATTTCTCGACGAGCTACCTCGGAGAGCGGGTACCCGAGCTGAACGCCCTCGAGGTTCCGTTCCTGTTCGACACCCTCGACGAGGCACACTCGGCCATGGATGGGTCTTTCGGGGCGGCCCTGACGGCGGCAACGGAGCGCCGCACCGGTCTCGAGGTGCTCGGCTACTGGGACAACGGCTTCCGCCATCTCACGAACGCCCGCCATCCCGTCCATGTGCCGGAGGACGTGGCCGGCCTGCGGGTGCGCCTCCAGCCGAACCGGGTCCACGAGGCGATGGTCGAAGCGTGGGGAGGCATCCCGGTCGCCGTCGAGCTGAGCCGCGGGATCGAGCTGCTGATGGCCGGCGAGGTCGACGCCCAGGAGAACCCGCTGGCGAACACCACCGCATGCGGGGTGGACGCCATCCATCCCCACGTGACCATGACGGCCCACCTCTTCGGGGCTCGCGGCGTCTACGCAAATCCGAGATCGCTCGAGGCGCTGCCTGCCGAGGTCGCCGATGAGCTGCGGATCGCCGCTCGCGACGCCATCGCCTTCCAGCGCCCGGCGGCGGCGGCCTTCGAGAACGAGACGCGAGAGAAGATGGCCGCCGCCGGGACGGCGTTCGTCGATCCGACACCCGACGAGAGGGCCGCCTTCGTCGCGGCGACGGCGCGTGTCGCCGAATGGGCGAGGTCCGAGGTCGGCGAGGTGGTTCCGTGGCCGACGTGACGTGGGACTTCAGCCGGCGTGCGGTTGCCATCACTGGTTCGGCGGCCGGGATCGGAGCCGGCGCGGTTGCCGCTTTTGGAGCTGCCGGGGCGACCGTCTACGCCCTCGACGTCGACGAGGAGGCAGGCCGGGCCGCCGTGGCGGGGGTCGATGGGGCCGAATTCCTGCGAGTCGACGTCACCGACCGCCGGTCCGTCACTGCCGCGTTCGATCATGTGGATTCCCGGGGCGGCCTCGACGTCCTCGTGAACAACGCAGGCGGCTTCTGGGAGCAGCACACGATGGAGTCGGTCGGCGACGACGAGTGGGACAGGATCGTCGACCTCAACCTCAAGGGAGTCTTCCTCTGCTCGCAAGCGGCCATCCCCCTCCTCAGACGGAGCACCGCCGGGAGGATCATCACGATGAGCTCGCTCGCCGGCCAGACGGCGGCGTACCGCTCGTCGCCGCCCTACGCAGCCGCCAAGGCCGGAGTCCTCGCACTCACCAGGGTCATGGCACTCGAGCTGGCGGGCGAAGGGATAACCAGCAACGCCATCGCTCCGACCGCCGTGCTCACCGAGCGGATCCACACCGTGAGGTCGCCCGAAGAGCGCAGCCGGACGGCGGAGACCATCCCCCTCGGACGCTACGGCGAGATCGACGAGATCGTCGCCGTGATGATGTTCCTGGCTTCCGAAGAGGCGGGATTCATCACGGGTGAGACGGTCTCGGTGAATGGAGGGAGGTTCATGGCGTGATCGGGTTCGTCGGCCTCGGGAGGATGGGGCTGCCCATAGCCCGCAACATCGCCGCAGGTGGGCACGACATCCGCTGCGTCGATGTCGTCGGGTCGGCAGTCGAGCGCGCCCTCGCCTCCGGCCTCGATGCCACGACAGATCTGGGCGCGCTCGAAGGCGCCGACGTCGTGCTGACGTCTCTACCCGACACTCCCGAGGTCGCCGGGGTGTTCCTCGAGCCGGGGAATCTCCTGGAGGCCATGGCGGATGGCGGGGTCGCAGTCGATCTGTCGACGATCTCGATCGACGGGTCACGCGCCATCGCCGAGGAAGCGGCGGCGCGGCGCCGATCGTTCCTCGACGCCCCGCTGAGCGGGAGCGTTCCCCACGCCGAGTCGAAGACCCTGGCCGTGATGGTCGGGGGTGAGGCCGGCGCACTGGCGACGGTGATGCCCGTGCTGGCGTCCATGTCGTCGTCGGTGCACCACATGGGTGGCAACGGGGCCGGCCTCGTCATGAAGCTCATCACGAACCGGCTGCTTGCCGCCTCGGTCGCCGCCCTCGCCGAGGCCGTCGTGCAGATGGAGGCGAACGACATCGATGTGGACGCCGGGCTCGGCCTCCTCGCCGCCGGGGCGGTACCGAAGCTCATCGAGTACAAAGGACCGGCGCTGCGCGACAGGGAGTACCGGGCAGCGTTCACGATCGACCTGATGCGCAAGGACATGGGCCACGCCTCAGGGTTGGCCGGGGGTGACCGCCTCGCATCGGTCGTCGAGCAGGTGTTCGACGAGGCGTCGCGACTCGGTCACGGGGACGGCGACATCGCTGCGATCATCGAGACGTGGCTCGTGAAGGAGGGACCGTGGCGAACCTGATCGTGTTCGACGAAGCCGACCCGGTGGAGCGCGGCGACGGCATCACGAGCGTGCGGCTCACCCCCGAGCCGCTCGAGGGGCAGGGCTTCGTGATGGGGGTCACGTCGTTCCCTCCCGGCACGAGCATCCCGCTCCACGCCCACAACACCGTGGAGCAGGTGACGGTGCTCGAAGGTGAGGGCATCGCCGTGCTCGAAGGCGCTGAGCGGCCGGCGCGGCCCTACGACACCACCCAGATCGCGCCCGGCGAGTTCCACAGGTTCGTCAACACCGGAGGCGGGATCATGAGGATCCTGTGGGTGTACGGCGACACGTACGTGACCCGCACGTTCGCCGACACGGGCGAGACCGTGGAGCAGTTCCAGCGCGGCGCGCCATGACCGCGCCGCCTTTCCCGATGGGCAGGCTCGAGGCTTTCGTCGCCGACGTGCTCGGTGCTCTCGGTGTGCTGCCCGACCACGCCGAGACGACTGCGAAGCGCTTGCTGGAAGCCGACGCCCGAGGCAGGACCGGCCATGGAATCATCCGGCTGCCTCTGTACGCCGAGCGCATCGAGGCAGGCGGCTACAACCTGCGGCCGGCAATCCGCATCGCCCGGCAGACCCCGGTTTCGGCGCTCGTCGACGGCGACAACGGACTCGGCCAGGTCGTGATGACGCTCGCCGCCGAGACGGCGATCGAGAAGGCGCAACAATCCGGGATGGCGTGGGTGGGGACGACCCGCTCGAACCACGCCGGCGCAGCCGGCATCTACCCGGCCATGGCAGTCGGGGAGGGGTTGATCGCCTTCTACTTCGCGGTCGCCAACGCCAACGGCATGCCGCCGTGGGGCGGTCGGGAGCCGATCCTGGGAACGAACCCGATCGCCATCGGCGTCCCGGCCGGTGACGAGCCTCCCTTCCTGCTCGACATCGCGACCACCGTCGCATCGCACGGCACCATCAAAGTGGTGGCGCAGGCGGGGGAGCAGATGCCGATCGGCTGGGTCGTCGATGTCGAGGGCAACCCGATCACCGACCCGAACCGCGCCGACGAGGGCTTCCTCGTCCCGATCGGCGGCTACAAGGGCGCCGGCCTCAACATCGCCATCGGGCTCCTCGCCGGGGTCCTCAACGATGCGGCCTTCGGCCGTTCGGTGGTCGATCACAGGGAGCATCCGGAAATCCCCACGAACACCGGCCAGGCGATCTTCGTGATGCGTCCCGATCTGTTCGCCGAACAGGACGAGTTCCTGGCGCGAGTCGACGCAAAGCTCCACGAGTTCCGCACCTCGGAGCCCATGGGAGGCGCCATCGTGAGGCTTCCCGGCGACCGGGCGGCGGAGGTCGAGAAGGGGAGCCGGGCAGGCGGGATCGAGATCCCCGAGATGCTCCTCGGTCGGCTTCGGGGTCTCGCCGATCGGCTCGGGGTGGGCGACAGGTTGGAGTAGCGGCGCCGGCCGCAGCTCACTGCCCGAGGTCGTAGCGCATGATCGGGCGCGCCGCGACGTGCCGGGCGACCGTGACGAAACCTGCTCGAGCGAACGTCGTCGCGTATCCGGTGCTCGACGCGCTCGGCGTGAGGTCGGCGTCGAGCGGATATGCCTCGACCGCCGGCGCGCCGGCCTCCGCGGCCGCCTCCACGGCCGCCGCGATCAGGGTCGTCGTCACGCCCTGCCTTCGGTAGCCCTTTCGGATGTAGAAGCACGAGATCGACCAGACGGGGGCGTCGTCGACGCGCCGCAGCCGCGGCGAGCGATCGAGCCACGGCAAGGCGTCGCGGGGGGTGAGCTGGCACCAGCCGACGGCAATCTCGCCGTCGAAGGCGAGCAGGCCGGGAGGAGGGCCGGCGGCGACGACTTCGCGAAACGCCTCCCTGTTCTCGTCGGGGTCGGTGCGGCGGTAGGCGTTGCCGGTTCGCCAGTACGTGCACCAGCACCGGCCGACCGGGCCGGTCGTGTCGAACAGATCGACGAGTGCTGGCCACAGCTCGGGGGTGAGGGCCC
The DNA here is from genome assembly GCA_036396535.1 of Acidimicrobiia bacterium. Lineage (NCBI taxonomy): Bacteria > Bacillati > Actinomycetota > Acidimicrobiia > Acidimicrobiia bacterium. The sequence goes on from DASWKR010000011.1 coordinate 50,953, forward strand.
GGATGACGAGATCCACTCGTGGCATGAAAGCACGGACGTCGGCAGCCGTTGCCTGTGCCGATTGCCACATGGCCGTAACTCGGTATGATCGCGGCTTCTTTTCGTCAGTCGGGTGTGGTATGGTCGAACGTATGTTCGATATTGGTGATGTGGTTGGGGAGCGGCTCCCGGAGGGGCTCGACTCGATGCGTCCCGGGTCGGGGTTGGCGGCCGCCTTGGAGGGGGTCGACGTGTCCCGGTTGTCGGGTTATGACCGGATCGTGGCGTTGCGGGCACACCAGCGGCTCGTGTCGCATTATCAAGCCCGCATGTGCCAAGACATGGAAGCGGTTGTTGAAGTGCTCGACGACGGGAACTCGATGGAGGCCGCCATCTCTGGGGCGGCTGAGATCAGGGTGGCGTTGCGGTTGACGCGTCGGGCCGCCGACTCGGAGTTGTCGATGGCGCTCGATCTGCGGAGGCGTCTCCCGGTCGTGTGGACTGGCCTGCTAGACGGCGCCCTCGACGGGCGGCGGGCCCGTTGCATTGTCCACCAGACCGCCCACCTCGACGAAGCAGTCGCCCGGGACGTCGTTGCCGGCGTCATCGACGAGGCACCCGGGTTGACCACCGGACAACTGATCGCACGGCTACGGGGCATGTGCATCGAGGTGGCACCCGACGGGGGCTTGTCAAGTTCCACAGGTCTGGACCACCGTCTCGGGCCAGACCGCCTCGATGGCGTCACCGAACCCGGTCAGTCCGTCGCAGCAGGCGATCAACACGTCTGAGACGCCCCGGTTGCGGAGCTCGGTGAGCACTGCGAGCCAGAACTTGGCTCCCT